>NZ_JAGXJM010000002.1:0-92069 GCF_019091445.1 Streptomyces sp. GbtcB7 | reverse complement strand
CTGCGCCCGGCCCCCCACCCGGGCCTGCGCCCGGCCCCTCACCCGGGCCTGCGCCCGGCCCCCCACCCGGGCCTGCGCCCCGGCCTGTTCTCGGGCCTGTTCTCGGGGCTCGTGCGCGGGCCCGCGCACGGGGCTCCGTTCCGGGCCCGCGCACGGGGCTGCGCCCCTGGTCCTCCGCTCGGGGCTGCTTCCCGGAGCGGCTCTTGGGGCTCTGGTCCGCACCAGTCCCTGGACCTGTGCCCGGGGCTCGTCCCGGCGTACCCGCGGGGAACTCGCTGCGACGGCCCTGTTCGTGAGGATCCGTATGGGGCCCCGACGCGGGCCTCGGACTCCGGGCCGGGGCTCTGTCGGTCGTGGTCACCTGGGGCGTGCCCGAGTCCGACCCGGTACTGCCGCCGGACGTGGCTCCTCCCGTGCGCATCGCGCGCCGCGAGGGGACCCGGCACGGCTGACGCGCAGGCAGGGGCATACCGTGAGGAGTCGAGCACGGAGACTTGAACGAGTCGGGAACGGGTCGGGAGCGAGGAGAACGGGATGGTCGGCAGCCGCACCGCGTTGGTCGAGGATCTGATGGAGCGGTTCCCGCACGTACCGCGGGAGGCCGTCTTCAAGGAGGACCTGCTCCGCGGAGGTGTGGCCTTCGATGAGTCGGCGCTCTCCGACAACGAGGACGGTGACGTCAAGCCGAAGTCGTACTTCATCTTCTCCTTCGACCACGGCACCCTGCCCGAGCTCGGCGAGGCCGCGCTGCGCCGCCCGCCCGAGGAGATCATCCTCACGGGTGGGCCGTACGACCTGCGGCGGACCGTGGTGTCCGTGCGGGTCAATCCCGCCTCGCCCTATCGCGTCGCCGCGGACGACGAAGGCATGCTCGGGCTCTACCTCGACGGGAAGCGGATCGCCGACGTCGGCGTGCCGCCGATGCCCGAGTACTACCGGCACACGCTCTCCAACGGGAAGTCCGTGATGGAGGTCGCCCCCACCATCCAGTGGGGCTATCTGATCTACCTCACCGTCTTCCGGGTCTGCCAGTACTTCGGTGCCAAGGAGGAGTGCCAGTACTGCGACATCAACCACAACTGGCGCCAGCACAAGGCGGCGGGGCGCCCGTACACCGGGGTGAAGGACGTCGAGGAGGTCCTCGAAGCCCTGGAGATCATCGACCGGTACGACACGGCGAAGGCCTCCACCGCGTACACCCTCACCGGCGGCGCGATCACCTCGAAGCTGCAGGGGCGCGACGAGGCCGACTTCTACGGCCACTACGCCAAGGCCATCGAGGAGCGCTTCCCGGGGCGTTGGATCGGCAAGGTCGTCGCGCAGGCGCTGCCGCGCGACGACGTGCAGCGGTTCAAGGACTACGGTGTGCAGATCTACCACCCCAACTACGAGGTGTGGGACCGGCGGTTGTTCGAGCTGTACTGCCCGGGCAAGGAGCGATACGTAGGCCGCGACGAGTGGCACAAGCGCATCCTCGACTCCGCGGAGGTCTTCGGCGCGCGCAACGTGATCCCCAACTTCGTGGCCGGCGTGGAGATGGCGGAGCCGTTCGGCTTCACGACCGTCGACGAGGCCATCGCCTCCACCACCGAGGGGCTGCGCTTCTTCATGTCGCACGGCATCACGCCCCGCTTCACCACCTGGTGCCCGGAGCCCACGACCCCGCTCGGCAAGGCCAACCCCCAGGGCGCGCCGCTGGAGTACCACATCCGGCTGCTGGAGGCCTACCGTTCGACCATGGAGGACTTCGGGCTGTCCTCGCCGCCCGGATACGGCCCGCCCGGACCCGGCCACGCGGTCTTCTCGGTGAGCTCCTTCATGGACAGCCTCCCGGCGCGGGAACCCGCGGTGGCGGAAGCGGCCGGACCGAAGGTTCCGTAGAACCTCTTAAAAGTCGACGGCGATCGAGACGTATCGGCCTCCCTTCCGTATCACCTTCCATAAGGCGGGAGGGAGGCTGCGCGCGCTCGGACGAACGGCGCCGCAACCGCTTGCCACGCTAATTGAATACCTCGCTTGTCAGTTGTGTGGAAAGCGTGAAAGGCTCGGGCCCCGTCGTTGAGACGGCCTCAACTCCCCTGTACAGAGGGTGAGTTGACGATCACGTTGTTCAGACGTTTCTAGACGTTGCACCTGGAAGCAGTTGATGCAGGAGCCCCCCATGCCCGACCTGCCGACCCCCCAGAACGCCGCCGAGGCCGCACTGCTCTCGGAGTGCTGGGACGCGGTCCTGTCGTACGCCGATCTGTGCACGTCCGGTTCGGCCTCGGCCACGCAGCTGGCGACCGAGGCGTTCACGCACGGCATCGACGAACTGCGCGCCGCCACCGCGGCATCGAAGAGTACCGGTACCGGACGCCGGGCGCTCAGGCTGCCCCGCATTCCGCTGCTGCTGGCCTCGGTCCGTACCGTGGCCGCCGCCTGGGAGACGAGCGGGCTCGGCCATCGGCTCGACCCCGACCTGCGCCTGTGGCTCCACTCCGACAAGGCCGCCCGCTACATCGGACCGCCGCTGCACCGCCCGCTCGCGCTGCGCGGCCTCAGGGACATGCAGGAGCCGGACGCCGTTCTGCTGTGGCTGGCCGAGGTCGAGTCGCTGCCGATGTCCGCGGTGGCCCGGCGGCTCGGTCTCGATCCGGCGGCCGCGTCCTCCGAACTCGCCCAGGTGCGGGCGCTGTTCCGGGACCGCTGCCACCGCAACCACCTCGACACGCCGATGGACGCCTACTGCCGCAGCTATGCGCGGCTCCTCGACGCGGTCACCCGCTCACCCAGCGCCGAGACGCCCGAGGACCTCTCCCGGCACATGGCGCGCTGCGTCGAGTGCGCGGAGGCCGCCGCCTGCCTGCGGCTGCACGGCGGCGGGCTGCCCGCGGCGCTCTCCAGCGGTGTGATCGGCTGGGGCGGCCTCGCGTATCTCGAACGGCGGCGCCGGGCCGCCGAGGCCGGCATGATCGGCGGACGCACGGACGCGGCGGTGGACACGGGGCTGAACGAGGGCAAGCCGGTCCGGCCCCGGATCGGCCGGACCGGGATCCTGGTCACGGCCGTCCTCGTGTCCGCACTGGCGCTCACGGTCTCGCTGATGCCCTTCGGCGGTTCGAAGGGCGGCGACGCGAACGCCGCGCAGGGCGAGTCGACGGACGGGCAGTCCGTGGCGGACCCGGGCCCCTCCTTCCCCTCGGGCTCGAAGACGAAGTCGGGGTCGGGGTCGGGGTCGGGGTCGGGGACGGCGGGTTCGCCCGCGGTGGCGGACTCGACCTCGCGTCCGGCGGGCAACTCCGATCAGGAGGCCCAGGGCGAGTCCTCGTCGCCCGCCGGGAAGCAGGGCGGGGCGAAGGGTTCCACGAAGAGCGCCGCGCCGGACTGCCGGGTGAAGTACGAGATCGTGAGCGAGTGGCCGGACGGCTTCCAGGCCAGCGTCACCGTCACCTCCACCAAGGCCCTCGCCACCTGGAGCCTCGGCTGGACCTTCAAGGACGGCCAGCGCGTGGGTCAGATGTGGGACGGCACCTTCACCCAGGACGACTCCCACGTCACGGCCACCGCCGCCGATTACAACAAGACCGTCGCCGCGAACGGCACCGTCACCTTCGGCTTCCTCGGTTCCTGGACCGGCTCCAACTCGGCCGCGCGCGACTTCACCCTCAACGCGGCCAGTTGCCAGGCCGCCGGCTGAGCATCCGGCCGACCGGTGTGACGCGCGAAGAGCCGGTGTGACGCGCGAAGAACCAGACACCGTCCCCTCACCCCGTCACCACCTCCCCACCACCCCTCCGGCGGCGGAAACCTGATTTTTCGCCAAGTCCGCCGCCCTGGCCGGTTCCCCGTATCGACGGGACCGGCCGTTCGGCGCCGGTCCTGACCTCAAGGTCGTCGGTGGGGCGGGAGTGGAGGCGGACGGTTCGGCCGCGGTCACCGGTGGTGGGGGCGTCATGAGGGGACGGTGCCCCCGGGCGACCCACCTGGCACTTCACCACTTACCGACCAGTACTGCCGATCTGGCGTAATTCACTCGTCTCAATGCTTCGCTCTGCCACCATCAACGCCTCTGAAAAGTCAGGCGGCATGATTGCGGCGGGGGGCGTGGCCATGGGGCTGCTCGGCAATGAGCTGGCTTTCGCACGCGCTCTGACCCCTCAGGAGCGCGAGAGCGTGATGGCTCTCGGCAGCCGGAAGCATTACGCGGCCGACGCCCATCTTCTGACGGAGGGTGACCGGTCCAGTCACGTCCTGATCATCATTCGGGGCTGGGTGACCGTTTCCGTGGCGACGGACCGGGGTGCCACGCGGCTGATACTCGGTCTGCGGGGTCCCGGTGAACTGCTCGGCGAGATGGCCGCCCTGGACCCGCATCCCCGCAGCGCCACCGTGCGCGCGCTGGGTCCCACCGAGACCCAGGTCATATCCGGGGACGCGTTCCGCCGTTTCCTCGCCCTGCACCCCCGCGTCAGCGGTCTGGTGATACGCCAGCTCACCTTCCGGCTGCGCAGCGCCGACCAGGAGCGGTCCGCGCTCGCCTCGCTCACCGTGCTGCAACGGCTGGCCAGCCGGCTCACCGAACTGTCGAGAGCCGAGCCCTCCGGCCCCTACAACCCGGCCGTACCGGGCCGCGCCACGCACACGGGCACCGTCGTCCAACTGGCCCAGGACGAAATGGCCGCCACCATCGGAGCCACCCGAGAAGCCGTCGCCAAGGCACTGAAGCTGCTGCGCACCCAGCACGTCGTGCGTACCGGCAACCGGATGGTGGAGATCCTCGACCCCGAACTGCTCGCACTCCTCGCGGACGGTCATCAGGAGTAGACCCACGCCTTGCCGTAACCCACGCCTCGTCGTGTGTAAACGGCTACAGACGGCCTTCGTCCCCGGGCCCGACGCTGTGGGGGACGGCAAGTGGAGAGAACAAGGGGGCACGGGGTGGACCACGACGCGATGGATCTCACCGAAGCACGCTACGAGTTGGTGATCAGCGTCGACGCCCGGCGTTCCGGGGAGTACGACGACGTCGACAAGCAGCGCATGCGCGAGCGGATCTACCGGGTACTGGAGGCGGCCTTCACCCACGCCAAGGTGGC
The DNA here is from genome assembly GCF_019091445.1 of Streptomyces sp. GbtcB7. Lineage (NCBI taxonomy): Bacteria > Bacillati > Actinomycetota > Actinomycetes > Kitasatosporales > Streptomycetaceae > Streptomyces > Streptomyces sp. GbtcB7. Next base: position 86,991 of record NZ_JAGXJM010000002.1, on the reverse strand, counting down.
GCGCGACGCCGTACACATGGAGGACCGCGGCGACGGTGTGCTGCTGTCGGTGGCCGGCCGGATCGCGGTGACCCGGCTGCTCGGCCTGTGGATGGTCGAGGTGCACGAGAATCTGCGGGACGAGAACCGCGGCCTGCGTGTCCCCCTCGGGCTTCGGGTGGGCATGCACGTCGGGCCTGTCCGGCACGACGGCCGGGGCATCAGCGGGCGCGCGGTCGACCTCGCCTGCCGGCTGGCCGACTCGCCGCTTGCCCGACGACTGCTGGACGCCGAGCGGGCCGACCTCGTGCTGGTGACCTCCCAGTCGCTCTACGAGGACGTGGTCAGCAGCGGCGGCAAGTTCATCGAGCCCGCGCACTACTCCTCGGCCCGCCTGGAGCTGAAGGAGGGCGAGGTCACCGCCTGGTTCCACCTTCCCGGCCGGCCCGCTCCCGAGATCCCCACCGCCGCACCGGCAGCACCCGACACCGACCGCGCCGATGACGCCCGCGGTACCGATGACGTCGATGACGCCCGCGGTACCGATGACGTCGATGACGCCCGTCGCGTCGACGGCGAGGACCGCGCCGACGGTCCTGGCGCCCACTACACCGTCCACGGCGACATGTCGCAGCACAGCGACAACGTCTACCAGCAGCCCGTGCACATCGGGCGGATCACCGGCGACGCCGGCCGACGGAAGGGCTGATCGCGGTGACCGACGATCAGCAGGCGGGCGGCGCCGCCGAGCCCGCACCCCGGAAGGGGGCCGACGCCCGTTCGCCCGAGGCCGACGGGAAGGCCAGGAACGACCCGCCCCGTGCCGACGAGGGCAAGGCCGAGGGCGACGAGGGTGCCGCAGGGAACGACGCCCCGGAAGAGGGCGACGTCAAGAAGGACCAGGGGAAGAAGCAGGAGGAGGAACGCGAGCGCGCCGCGGGGCGGTTCAAGGAGCACACCCGCGACCCGCTCGCCGAGGAGCAGGGCGAGGACGGGACCACCGACCTCGCCGCCGCCTCGCGGGCCCGCCGCGCCACCCGGATGCTGTTCGACGCCGGCCGGGACCTGAACAGCTTCGACCGCTCGTACTTCCAGAGCGCCCACATCGGCGACATCCACCTGCGGATGGACGCCCGCCACTCCGGTGCGGGGATGCGCAGCGGACCCGTGCCCGACGAGGAACTGCGCAGGCTCCGCCGCGTCCATGTGGAACCGCAGGGATACGTACAGCTGCGCAAGGCCCTGTACACCCGTCGGCTGCTGGTGCTCGGCGCCGCCCCCGGCACCGGACGCACCAGCACCGCGCTCTCGCTCCTCGACGAGGTCACCGGCTCCGCGGCGGACGCCACGGGCACGGAGCCCGGGGTCCGATCCCGGGTGCGCCGGGTCGATCCGGACGGTGGGGTGCGGAAGTTGGCGGGCTCCCTGGCCGGCGAGGGCGAGGAGGCGCGGCGCGGCACCGGGTACCTGCTGGAGCTCCCCCTCGCCGGGCCCGGTGCGCTGCCCCCGGACGAGATGGACCTCGACGGGCTCGCCGCGGCCCTGGCCCGGTGCGAGTCGTACGCGGTGGTCGTCGTCACGGTCGGGTCGGCGGCCAACCCGCTGCTGGCCGGGCGGTACGGCAAACTCTGCCCTCCCGCACCCACCCAGGAACTGCTCACCACCCGGTTACGGGAACGGCTGGAGGAGCATGTCGCCGCCGCCCTGGACGGTGAAGTCCGGCTGGAGGACCTGCTCGCCGGGGCGGAGGAACTGGCGGTCCGCCAGGACGTCAAGGACGCGGTCGGACTGAAGGACCTGCGCCCCGCCGAGGCCGAGTTGCTCGCCTCGCTGCTGGCCGCACACCAGCTGGGGGAGGTCTCCCGGGACGAACTGCTGGCCGGTTGCCGGAGCCTCGCCGCCGACCAGGCCCAGGAGTGGTTCGCCGGAGTGGACCGGGCGCTGACGGCGCCTCCGGCCGAGCCGGAGGGCGGCGCGGGCCGGCCGGGTACGGCGGCCCTGTTCCACCCGGTGGCGTTCCGTATCGCGCTCGCCGTACTGGGCGGCGCCTCGCACAGCGCCGTGGCCGCCGCCGCCCACCTGCTGACCTGGGAACTGTCCGTACAGTGCGATCCGGACCACACCCCGGCCCGCCCGCTGTTCTGCGACGACCCGGAAGCCGATCTCGCTCTCTCGCGCGCCGAACTGACCGACGGCCGGCTCGAGGTGGCCGGGACCGAGGTTCCGGCCCGGCTGATCTGGTACCGGGGATCCGCCCTGCCCTCCGCGGTGCTCACCGAGATCTGGGACCGGCACTTCCCCGTCCGGGCACCGATCGTGCGCTGGCTGCGGCTGCTCGCCGACGATCCCCGCCCCCAGGTGTGGATGCGCGCCGCGGTGGCCGCCGGGGAGCTGTGCGCACGGGACTTCGACCACGGATACGCGGAGCTGATCCGGCCGCTCGCCGAGGCGGCCACGCCCCGCCGGAGGATCTTCGCGGCCACCACCCTCGACCAGGCGGCCGGTCACGCGTCGCACCGCAAGGCGGTGCGCAAGCTGGTCGACGACTGGAGCAGGTACGGGACGAAGGCGCTGCGCTGGACCGCGGCGATGGCACTGGGTTACGGGAACGCCGCGGACACGACGGAGGACGCCCTGGACGCCCTGGCCCGGATCGGGGTCCGCGACGACGGGGAGCAGCTGGCGGTCGCCTCGTTCAACGCCGTACGGCTGCTGGCGCTCCCGGACGGTGCCAAGGTGCTGCGGCGGATGGCCGACTGGACCCACCACAAGCGCGCGGAGTACCAGGACCTCGGTCTGGTGACCACCGTCCGGCTCGCCGTGACCTCGGTGGACGAGGTGCTGTCCGACGAGCCCGACTCCCCGCTGGCCGACCGCGCCGACTGGCCGCTGCCGCTCGCCCTCGCCGTCCCCCGCCCGGAACTCGTGCTCCCCATGGCCGACTTGATGTGGAGCGCGCTGAACACGGCGCGCTCGAAGGACGTGGCCCTGGACGCGCTGGAGTCCCTGCTGCGTTCGGCGGTGCGCGGGGACGGCACCGAGGGGACCCGGCCGGGGCTGGCGGCGCTGCTGCCCGCGCTGGCGACCGAGGAGAACGACCGACGGCGGCTGGACTGGCTGCTGCGCCGAATGATGAACGATCCGGAGGATCCGCTCCCCGACGCGCAGGCGCGCTCCCTGTGGTGGCTCGCCGTCCCGCCGAAGGAGAGGACGGGCGAGGAGGACAGTCATGGCTGAGGACCAGGACGCGCGGGCGAAGGCGAGGGAGCGGCTGAGGGCGCGGAAGGCGGCCGCGGGGCCCGCGGGTCCCTTCCTGCGGGAGTACGCGCCGACGGGCGGGTTCCCGCAGGTGAGCGCCCAGAAGGCCTCGGTGCTGTTCTACCGCAACGGCGGCTACAGCGTGGTCACCGTCTCCGGTGTCCGCCACGTCGACAAGCGGGCGCTGGCCCGGCCGTACACCGTCTGCGAGATCGCGCTCGGAACCTATGTGACGACGCTTCAGATGGAGCTGCCGGCCGCCGGCGGCACCACCTTCTTCAAGGCCGAGGTGGACATCCACTGGACGGTGACCGATCCCCATCTGACCGCCACCGAGGTCGTCACCGACGTCGCCCAGCGGCTCACCGCCCCGGTGCTGGAGCGACTGCGCGAGGTGTCCTCGGCCTACCGGGTGACCCAGGCCGAACAGGCCGACCGCGCCATCACCCTGGAGTGCGCCGGCGGGCGCTGGGCCGACCTGGGCACCGAACTCGGCATGCGGGTACGGCTGTACGTCCGCCTGCGGGTGGACGACCGGACGATCGAGCACATGGACGGCATCCGGGACGCGCACGCCTCGGCCGAGGTGACCCGGGTGCATCAGGCCGCGTTCCGCAAGATGCTGCAGGGCGGCGAGCTGGAACAGCTCAGCTACATGCTGGCGGCCGAACCCGAGGCGGCCAAGGACTTCCTGGAGAAGATCCGCCAGGAGGGCCGGCAGGACGAGAAGGAACGGGTCGACCGGCTCTTCGCCATGGTCGCCAGCGGCCAGATCCAGTCCAACGACATGGAGACACAGGCCCTCAACCTCCTCAACCAGGGCCGCCACCCCCTCCAGGGGCCCATCGGCTCGCTGCCCGCCCGCCGCGAGACCCCACAGCTGGCGCCGGCCGCCGACGAGCCGTTCACCCCGGACTGGGTGGCGGACGAACCGCCCTCCCGGGCGGACCGGGGACCACGCGCGAGAGAGCCCTACTCGGGCGACCCCCAGGACGCCGAACCCGAACCGCCGCGCCGCCGCACACGCTCCCGGGACGACGGATGGTCCTGGGCGGAGGAGGACCGGTGACCGGCGACGGCCCGGCGCGCACCTCCCCCGACCCGGTCGGGCCCGTGCCGGACGGGGGTCCGCACGGGTCCGACCGGGGAGAGCGCATCGCCGAACGGCTGCTGAGCACGGTCAGGGAGGACCTCGGCCGGGCCGACGCGAAGGCGGCCGTACTGCTCTCGGGAACGCTGGCGCTGCCCGCGTTCCTGATCGGACGGCACGGCCCGCCCGACTGGCGCGGGCTCGCCGACGTGACGCTGATCCTCGCGAGCGTGCTCTGGGTGGTCGCGGTGACCGCGCTGGTCGGGGCGCTCATGCCGCGCACCCGCACGGTCCGCGGCCGGGACGGGGTGACGTACTTCGGCGACCTGCTGGCCCCCCGCGACCTCGCGGGGCTGTCCGCCGACGTCACCGAGGCCGGACGCGACACCGCCGGATGGCTGCTCGTCCAAGCCGTGGACGTCAGCTCGATCCTGTCCGCGAAGTACCGGGCCATCCGCTGGGGAGTGGGCTCGCTCGCCCCTTCCACGGCGCTGGCCCTGGCCTGGAGCCTGACCGCCCGCTGACACGCGGCACAGCACGTACACGACACAGAGACGAACCAAGGAACCAGGGGGACGGCCGTGGAAAGCATCACGGGAAGACGGCAGACAGGAAGGGGCCGGGTGCGCCGCGCCGCGGTCGGCGCGCTCGGCGGCATGGCGGTGCTCGTGTCCCTGCTGGCACCCGCCGGTCATGATCCGGTGCCGGCGGCGGATTCCGAACCCGCCTTCCCGGCCAACTACTCCATCGCCGTGGACGAGTCCGCCAGCCTCGCGCCCGAGGACATGAAGGCCGAGAAGGCCGCCGCCGCACGCATCGCGCTCGGCGACGTCTCCTCGTCCTCCCACGCCACCGTCTTCGGTTTCGCCGCCGCCGAGTCCGACGCCCAGCGCGCGGTGGACCCGGTCTGCCCGCGCACCACGCTGGACGCGGCGGGCCGCGAGACGATCGGCACCTGCGTCGACAAGCTGCGCGGCCGCACGAAGAACGAGGGCACCGGCACCGACTTCCCGAGCGCGATACGCCAGGGAGTCCACGACCTCACCACCGGCACCGACCCCTCCCAGCCCCGCGTGCTGTTCCTCCTCACCGACGGAAAGCTGGACGTCCAGGACAGCCCCAAGTACGGCGACCCCGCGCACCGCAAGGACGAGGGCGAACGGCAGCTGACGCAGGAACTCGAGAACGCCGCCGCCCAGCACGTACAGATCTGGCCGCTCGGCTTCGGACCCGACCCGGACAAGGCGCAGCTCGACCGGATCGCCGCCGGCGGATACCAGAAGGGCTGCGTCGAACTGCCCTCCGCCCGCCCGAGCGCGGGCAAGGTCTCCGGAGCCAAGGACGTCGGCCCCATGCTGGAGAAGATCTTCGCCGCCGCCCACTGCCTGCGCCACGAACAGGGCCCCAGCAAGCGGCCGCCCGCCACCCTGGAGATCGGCATCTCGCCGCTGGCGACCGTGGGCAGCATCGTCGTCGACAAGGGCGACCCCCAGGTGAAGATCACCTACCTCGACCCCAACGGCCACCAGGTCCCCACCACGGGGACGTACCGCAAGTCGGGTTTCGAGCTGGCGGGCGGCAGCGGCACCGTGGAGGCGCTGAAGATCGTCGATCCGGTGCCCGGCACCTGGCGCGTGAAGGCCGAGGCGCCGGAGGGCCACCGCTCCCTGCCCGTCGCCGTCAGCGTGCTGTGGCAGGGCGAGTTGCGCGGCGCCATCACCCTGGACCCGCCGTCCCCGCAGGCCGGCGAAAAGGTCACGGTGACCATGCGCCTGCAGACCCGCGAGGGCTACGAGATCAAGGACGCGCGCGACTACGAGGGGCTGCGCGTCCGCAGTGAACTGACCGGCGACGGCTTCGAACCGCTGGCGCTGCGCCTCACCGACGACGGCCAGGGGCCCGACTCCAAGGCGAGCGACGGCTCCTTCACCGGTTCCGTGCGGATCCCCAAGAGCGCCGACGGGGCACTGAAGGTGAGCGGCACGCTGACGGCCTCGGGGCTGAGCGCCGACACCCGCAGCGAGGGCGGCCAGATCGCACCCGGCGCACTGCCCGTCACCACCGCGCTCGAACTGCCCACCGCGAACACCCACCCCGGCTCCACGGTCACCGGCACGCTGGCCGTCCACAACACCAGCGACACCCCGCACACCCTGCGGCTGTCCGTCGCCGACCTCAAGTCCGGGCTGCTCACGGTCACCCCGGCCGAGATCCAGGTGAAGCCCGGCGAGTCAGGCACCCGGAAGGTCACGGTCGAGGTCGCCCCCCGCGACGTCTTCGGCGACCGTCTCGGCGACGGCGGACTGCAACTCGGCGGCACGGTCACCGTCGTGGACACCACCGACCACGACCGGACGCTGGTGCGCACCCCGCTCTCGGTGCGGGTGACACCCGAGCCGGGCATCTGGGCGAAGTACTGGTGGGCGTTCGTGTCCGCCGCCGCACTGATCGCGCTGGCCACCGTGGCGGTCCTCGCCCGGCTGCGCCAGCGCCGCACCCGCAGGGACCCGTTCGGCCTGGTGCTGCGGCTGGTCTCCGCGGAGGGCGACGTCCTCGGCGAGCACCTCGCAGGACACGGACACAAGCAGTGGTACGAGTTCGCCGTCGTCGAACCCCACCGCAGCCCGCGCATCGAACGGCGCGCCCACGGCCCGTACGCCGTCCAGCGCAGCCCCGAGGGCGGAGCGGTCCTGCGCAAGCGCGGCGGCGGCCGGACCCCGCTGCCCGCCCGCGGCCAGGTCCAGCTGACCGACACGCTGAGCCTGGCCCTCGGTGAGGACACCCGCGCCTCGAAGGTCCGCCGGCCGCGGCCCTCCGCACGGACGACCGCGGGCTCCACCAACTCCGCGACCGGTACCGGCGAGAGCGGGAGCTCGTACGGGTCGTACCTGTGACGCCTCGGGCGGCCCGACGCGATACCGGGCCGCCCCCGCGCACCGCACCGCGGCCCGGCCGCCGTGCCGCGCGCACTCCACGGACGTACCGAGCACGAACCGGCCGTCGCGACGGCCGCAAGCGGGGAGGAAACCCATGAAGATCTTCCAGCCGATGCTCTTCGTCGGCCTGGGCGGCACCGGTGGCCTGGTCGGCGCCGAACTCGAACGCAGACTGCGCGCCGAGCTGTGCGGACCGGACGGCGTCGCGCTCAGCCACCTCAGCGGACACGCCCCCTACCAGCTGCCCGACTGCCTCCAGTTCGTCTACGCGGACTACAGCGAGTCCGACCTCCAGCGGCTGCCCCAGTTCAACGTGGACCCCTCGCTGCGGGCCGCGTACGCCCGTACCTCCCGGGCCACCCACAACCTGCTGCCGAACTTCGACGCGTCACCCGAACTGACCAAGATGCTCCGGGCGAGCCTGCGCGACGAGGTCGCCGACTGGCTGCCGCCGCGCATCGACGAACCGAAGGTCACCCCGCTGCACAACGGCGCGGGCCAGCTGCCCACCGTCGGACGGGCCGCCCTGTTCGCCACGCTCCGGCACAGCCTCGCCCCGGTCCTCGAGCCGCTGCTCCAGGCGATCGACGCGATCGCCAAGTCGGCCGGTGAACTGGCCGAGCTCGGCGGCGGCAAGGTCAACGGCTGCGACGTGTTCGTCGCCTTCTCGGTGGCCGGAGGCACCGGCGCCGGGATCTTCCTGGACTATCTGCACCTGATCAACCACGCCTTCCAGCTGCGCCGCTTCGACGGGGTGAAGATCTACCCGCTGGTCGTGATGCCGTCCTCGTTCTCCTCGGCGGGCGGCGGCGGACGGGAGGCGGAGCTCAACGCGGCCCGCGCGCTGGTCGACCTGTTCCGGCTGGTCGACGCGCAGAACGCGCCGAGCGAGGGAACGGAGATCGGCGACCTGGACCTCGACCTCGACTCCGGGCTCGGCATCCGCTACCCGGGCACGACACCGATCCGCCTGCGCACCGGCATCCTGCCCACGGCCTTCCTGTTCAGCCCGACCGCCGGCATCCGCCAGGACGACCTGCGCCGCTCCATCGTCTCCCTGGTGATGTCGCTGATCGGCACCGAACTGGGCGACAGCCGCCCCAGGGGCCGGGCGACGGCGACCGACGACGACTTCCAGACCTTCGCCGCGAGCTTCATCAACCGGGGCGTGCACCGCAGCGCCGTGTCCCCCACCGGCATCGGCCGACAGGGCGTCTCCACCAGCCTGGTGGCCTCCATGACCGCCCCCATGGACCAACTGGCCGACCTGGTGGCGGGCCGCCTGCTGCGGGAGGCGGTCACCGACCTCGTGGAGCGGCCCCGTACCGCGCTGCGCGACAACGCGGTGCCGCTGATCCGGCAGCTGTTCGCCGACTCCCACCTCGAAGAGCTGTGGGAACGCGCCCAGTTGGCCGTCCCGGAACCCGATCCGCTGCCGCGCGGCGGCAAGGCCATCGAGCAGGCGCTCGGCGAACGGCTCACGGACATGCAGCGGCTGCTGTCCGACCTCCAGTCCATCGCCGACCGCCAGGCCGCCTCGATGGCCGACCGCTTCGCCCCGCGACCCGCCATCGACAAACTCCTCCAGAGCGTGGACCCCTTCCTCGCCGAACGCATCGTCAGAGGCGTCCAGGACAGCGACGAACCGATCGCCCGGCTCGGCTTCCTCGGCATGCTCGACAGCCGCTCCCGCGCCCCCCAGCGCCCGCCGGGCGTGACCGATCAGCCGCCCAAGACCCCCAGGATCAAGGGCCGCCTGGCCGGCATGTCACCGGCCCGCTGGGGCGACGACGACGTGCAGGCCGCGCTCCAGGAGCAGGACCTCTGGTACCAGTGGCGCAGCCGGACCGTGTGGCACGAGGCCTGGCGGGAACAGCAGCAGCAGTGGCAGCCCCCGGCGGCCACCGCCGGGGCCGACCTCGGACGCCTGGTCAACGCCTTCCGCAAACACTCCGACCAGGAACGCAAGATCTCCCAGCAGAAGGGCCTCGAACTGTACGAGGACCGCACCGGGATCTCGTATCTGCTGCCGCCGCAGCGCACCCTCAACCACTTCTACGAGGACGTGGTCACCCGGCTGATCCGCCGGGAGGGAATGCGCGAGAACGACGACGAGGCCGCGCTCCTGCTCAGGATGATCGACGGGGACACCTGGCGCGAGGTCCACACCCTCAGCCGCCGCAATCCGGACAACGCGGTCGCGGTCGTCAAGGCACAGCTGGAGGGCCGCATCACCCGGCTGTTCGCGGAGAGCGGCGAACACCTGGAGGAACGCCCGCTGCTGCCGGCCATGGGCACCCTGCTGGCCGCCGCGGCGGGCGACGCGGACGCCGCCGACCAGGTCAGCAAGGAGGCACTCGACCTGTTCGGCCGCAAGCTGACCGGGCTGCTGCCGGTGGGCTTCACCCCGGAGGGCACCGGACCGCTGCGGGTCCTGGTCACCCACCCGCGGGTGCAGGCCGTGGAGGAGGTGCAGGAGTACCTCGGCAAGGCGCTGCGGCTGCCGTCCGACGCCAAGAACTCCGTGGAGTACCGCGGAGTGGAGAGCGACTCCGTCACCGTGGTCCTCTTCCGCAGCGAGATGAGCCTCACCCAGGTCCCCGAAGCCCGCAAGGTGCTGCGCCAGTGGGCCAGGGCGAAGGACTCCGAGCAGGCCCAGGACGTACTGCGCTGGCGACAGCGGCTCGGCTACCGGGACAGCTGGATGGTCAGCAGCGAGGAGGACCGCCGCGTCATCCTGCACCGGCTGCTGTGCTGCATGTGGAACGGCCAGGTCGACGTGGTGGACGGCGACCCGGCGTCGCCGGAGCGGCTGAGGCTGCGGCTGTTCCCCGAGAAGGGCGCCCATGTGCCCGGCGTCCGGCTGCGGCTTGGGGACTTCCCCGGCGGGGTGTCGAGCTGGGCGGAGCTGCTGCGGTCGTACGAACGCTGGACCGTCCTCGACGACGAACGGACCGTGGAGGACTACTGCCGTGAACTGATGGGGGCCCAGCCGCTCGGTATCGCCAGGAGCGCGAGCGAACCGCACCCGCTCTTCGTCGAACTCGTCGAGAAGACCGCCCCGCGTCAGCTGGAGCTGCTGGCCGACCGCCGGGAGCGCGGCGGCGAGCGGGTCGAGGGATGGGTGCGCCCGCTGTGGGAGTTCTGGGCGAAGACTCTGCCGGCCGCGCTGGACACCGAGTTCGGGGACCAGCGCGCCGTCCAGCCGACCCTGCGCACGCTGCTGGAGCACGTACGCGGCGGAACTCCCGCGCCGCGCGTCCGCAAGGAGGTCCCCGAACCCCGGCGTGCCGTGCCCGATGACGACGACTGGGGCACCGCACCGCGCGCCTCCTTCGACAAGTACCCGAGCGGCACCGAGGAACGTCCGCGCCGCGCGTCCGTCGACGACTACGACGACGGGTACGACGCCGACCGCGCCGACCGCGGTGATCGGGGTGACCGCATTGATCGGAGTGACCGGAGTGACCGCGTCAACGGGCGCTCCGGCGGCGCCGACCGGCCCTCGGTGCCCTGGGACGAGCCCGGCGACCCCGGCCCGTACGGCGACGACGGCGAGCGCGAGCGCTCCCGCCGCAACCCCTGGGACGGTGACCCGGAGTGAAGACGTCCGAAGACCTCGGCACCGTCGTCCAGCTGGACCTGCGCAGCGGCGCGGCGGAACTCGACACCGCCAAGGCCCTGCGGGCCAGTGTCGCCCGGCAGTTGGGCCGGGCCGGGCTGCCCGAACCCGACGACCCGCTGTTCCTGGTGGTCGACACCCCGGCCGGGCTGACCGACCACCAGCGGCAGTACGAACTGCTCACCGCCTACCGGGCCGTGGGCGAGGTCAGGATCCTGGTCCTGCTGGTGGGCAGCGCACCCGGTTCGTACGCGGGTGAGGACGAGGCCTTCCAGCCCGACCGGCGCCTGGTGCGGCCCGCGGTGCTGCGGGCCTCGGGCACCGCCCTGCTGTGGGCGGGCGATCTGCGCTCCGCGCGCACGGCGTTGGAACAGCCCGAGCCCGACGCCCCGGAGGCGCTCGCCGTCCTGGTGGACGTGCTGTCGGTCCCGGACGTCTACCTGAAGGTCCTCGACGGCCTCGGGGCGCTGCCCGACGCCGTCGCCGCGCCCGGCGTGCGGCTGCTGGAACAGGACCTGCCCCTCGAGGTGCGCGACCGGGCCCGGCGCGACGCGCTCCTCAGGTTCGCGGGCGAGGACACCGAACTCGCCCCCGACCTGCTGGCGACCGCCTCCTCCGGCGCCGATCTGCCGGAGCCGCTGCGGAGTCTGGTGGCGGGCCGGGGCGGCCGCGACCAACGGCACCGCGAGCCGGGCGGCGTGGCGGACAGCACGTACGCCGCCTGCGCACAGGCCCTCGACTACGCCGAGGACGCGTTGGCCGGACTGCGCTCCCTGCCCGGGCTGTTGTGGGCCTCCCGCAGGCAGGCGTTCGAGGCGGACCTCGACCAGGCGCACCAGGCGCTCGGCGAGTACCGGGACCTCGTCGGCACGGCCCTGCGCGGCGGCGGCTCCGGTACGGCGCCGTCCGCCGCCGAGACGGCGGCCCGGCTCGGGGCCCTCGGTCTGCGGGTGCCCTCGGCCGAGGGCATGGGGGAGCGGATCGGCGACGGCCTGCGGGAGTTCGCCGGAAAGCTGCTGGGACAGGGGCTCGCCCTGCGGTCCGTGGCCCAGCGCTTCACCGGGCTGGCCGGGCGGGTGGAGCCCGTACCGGGTTCGGCGCTGGTGCGCAAACTCGCCGACCACTCCACCGAAGCGGTGTCCCGGCGACCCGTCGTGGGGAACGGCACCGTGGCCACGGGGCGCGGCGCGCTGCCCGCGGCGGCCGTGGCGGGGCTGCTCGGGGGCCTGTGGCGGGGGCCTCTGGCAGCGCCGGCGATCGCCGTCCCGCTGGTCTTCCTCGCGGTGGCGCTGCTCGGCGCGTCCAGGCTGCGGGGCGCGGGACGCCCGGGCCGCTGGGGCTGGGGTCCCCGGGCCGCGGCACTCGGTGGCGCCGCGGCCGGTGTGGCGGTGGCGTACGCGGTCGAGCCCCCGCTCTGGCTGAGCGCGGTCGGTCTCCTGGCGGGCCTCGGTGTCGCGGTGGAGACGGCACGCCGGCTGTGGCGCGCCGCGATCGACTCCTGGGCGGCCTTCCACGCCACCACCGCGCTGCGCAAGGCCCTGGCCGGGCTCGACGCGCTGCTGGCCGAGGCGGTCCGTGAACACTGGGCCGTCGAGGAGCGCCTGCACTGCGCCGACGCCGCCCGGTCCGTCGCCGGCATGCTGCGGGCGACGGCAGCCGCCGCGGCCGCCGAGGCGGTGCCCGAGCCCGAGCGGCCCACGGTCACCGGCGCGCCCGGTCCCGAGCCGCTCGACGCGGACGACTGGCTGACCAGTACCTCGGTCCTGGAGACGGACGCGTTCGCGGTGCCCGACGACGGGGACAGCGACTGGGCGAGCGCGTACGCCTGGCAGGACGGGGCTTCCTGGAGCGAGCCCGGTGAGCCCGGCGCGCGGGGTGAGTTCGCGGAGTCCGCGGGGCCCGCCGACCCGTGGGCGGAGCGCACCGCGGGGGTTCCGCGCTGGCTGGACCGTGAGAGCGGCGAGGGCGGACCGGAGCTCGTCGCCGTCCTGGCCGGTGATCTGACGGACGCCGCCATGGTGGCGATGGAGCCCTACTGGGGTGCCGTCGAGCGCGGCCAGGCCGGCGCCCTCGCCGTCCGGCGCACCGAGGAACGGGTCCGCGACCTGCTCTCAACGGCCCGCCGCCACCTCCAGCACAACGGAGTACTGGCCCCGCCCCCGTTCGCCGCCGACCACCGCACCCGGGCCGGCTCGGCGAACCTGCTGGGCACCGACCCGCGCCGGGTGGCCGACCTGGTCGGCGCGGAGGCGGACCGGCAGGCCGTGGTCCAGCTCTCCTCACCCGAGCAGGGAACGCTGCTCAGCAGGGACCCGGCGGCCGCGGTGTGGATCAGGTTCGCGCCGGAGGCCGTGCGCGACGAGGTCGAGAAGACCTGGCGGACCACCGGCTGCGTACCGCCGGAGCAGACGCTGTGGACCTCCTCGGGACGCTACGCGGGCCTGGTCCGGCTCACCCCGCTGCGGATGGGTGTGGTGGACACCGTCCGCTCCCGCCAGAACTCCCCGGCCGACGGGTTCGACCCGTACGACCGTGAGGACGCGTACGACCGTGAGGACGGCGACAGCTGGTGACCCGCACCCCGTATCCCGGCCCGGCGCACCCGTACGACCGAGAGGACGGCAACCGCTGGTGACCAGCACCTCGCATCCCCGCCTGACGGAGCCGGACGGTCCGCGCTGGAAGACGCTCGCGTTCACCGTCCCCTCGGGCCGGCGCCGGGTCGCCCCCGTCCGCTTCGGCCCCGAGTCCCGCCGCGATCCGCTGCTGCCCCAGCTGATCCGCAACGGACTGCTCGACGACGAGGGGCAGCAGTGCGTCCAGGTCCGCCTGAACGCCGCCGACGCGGCCAACCCGGCCGCGCGCGCCCTGCTCGACGCGGAGGCGGGCACCGCCCTGCACCTGCACCGGGCGCTCGACGACACGGAGTACACGGCGCTCTTCCCGAGGATCGTCGGCTACGAACTGGACGCGGCCGAGCCGTTCCTGCTGTACGCCGCGCCGCGCGGCGCCGCCATCGCGCGTACCCATGTGATGTCCGCGACCGACCAACGGGTCCTCACCCGCGACCTGATGCTCGCCCTGTGCCTGCTGGACAGCCAGGAGCTGGTGCTGCGGGGCATCTCGCCCGCCACCGTGCTCTGGGACGGCGCCTCGGTCCAGCTCTGGGGACTGGAGGGGGCGGCCCGTAGCGGACGGCCGAGGACCCGGTGGGGCCGGGCGCCCTACTGCTCGCCCGAACAGCGCAGGGGCGAGGGGCTCGTCGATTCCCGGGACGCGGTGTGGAGCGCCGCCCAGGTGCTCTACCAGCTGGTGACCGGGCGGCCCGGCCCCGGTGACCGGGCACCCACCGACCTCGGCGAACACCGGGTGCTCGCGGAGACGTTGCGGGGCGCCTTCGCCCCGCTGGCGGCCGACCGGCCGACCCCCGCCCAACTGCTCGACCTGCTGGCGCCGGGAGCCGCCCGGCGCGTCACGCTCACCGTGCCCGCCGACGAGACCCGCGCGCACCGGGAGGCGTTCGAGCAGGCGCTGAGCCTCAAGCGGCAGGCACCCGTCACCCACCAGGGGCCCGGGACACCGGCCGGGCGCGGCAGCGACGGCCAGGTGCTGTGCCCGTACTGCCTGGAGCACATCCAGCTCGACCTCGCCTCGCTCTTCGTCACCGACAGCAGGATGCAGTACAAGCCGCTGGACGTCTCGACGATCGGCAACGCCCTGCGCCGCCAGGACGTCATGCGCGGTGCCGTCCAGAAGTGCACCGCGGACCGGGACTTTCCCGAGCACTTCATCCCGGTGCCCTACCTCACCTACGGCCGCCCGCTGACCGTCGCGATGGTCGGCCAGTCGTCCACCGGCAAGAGCCATCTGCTGACCCAGATGATCGCGGAGATCACCGACGGCGGCCTGGAGCCGTTCGGCCTGAAGTGGCAGTCCGTCAACCCGGAGCAGCACGCACGGTTCGTACGGGAACGGGTGCAGCCGCTGCGCAACGGCAAGGTCCTCGACCACACCGGTGCCCTCGGCCTGGACGGTTTCGCGCGCTTCGTGGAGTCCCTCCTCATCACCGACGCCCACGGGCAGGTACGTCCGGTCGCCTTCTTCGACCTCGGCGGCGAGGACCTCGTACGGACCGACGCCGCGCTGCGCTTCCTGCTCGGGATCGACGCCCTGATCTTCGTCGTCGACCCGGCGCTGGCCCTTCCGCTGCCACATCTGGACCACGCCAGGGAACGCTGGGGTGTCGAGGTGAACCGGGACGGCGACCTCGCCTTCGGCACCGTCCTCGACCGGCTGCCGAAGAACGGACCGTATCTGGACGTGGCCGCCGCGATGGTGCTCGGCAAGGCGGACCTCCTGCGGTTCCAGCCGCCCGTCGACCGGTGGCTGGGCCGGGCACCGGCCACCTCACTCGACCCCGAACGGACGCGTGAGGAGAGCCGGGACGTGTACGGGCTGCTGCGACAGCACGCCGGCCCGGCCTGGCTGCGCCCCTTCGACGCGATCCGCCGGTGCACCCTGCATGTCGCGTCGGCCACCGGCGGCCAGGAGGACCAGGGCCGCTATCCGGCGGGGGCGGGGCCCCGGCGGGTGCTGGAGCCGCTGCTGGCGCTGCTGGCGCTGCACGGGATGGTCGAAGTGCCGGGCGGCGCCGAGGCGTTCGCCGTGGGAGAGGCGCCCGCGTTCGAGGCGGTGCCGTCGGCGAGGGCCGGACGAACCGGGGGAGCGGTGGGAGCCGCGGGATCCGCGCGAGGTGAGGCGAAGTGAGCGACTTCCAGGATCGAGTGAGCGAGTTCCGGGATCGGAGGAGTCCGGCCGCCCACGGGGAGCAGGCCGGCGCGCACGGGCCGGGCGGTGGCGGCGCCGGGGGCTCGGTGCACCAGGTCGTCTTCCGGTGGGACGGCAACCAGGGCCGCCAGGGCACCGGCATGAAGGCCGTCGCCCACTCCTGCCCGGCCGAACGCGCCGAGGAACTGGGCCGGGAACTGGGCCCGCTGCTGTGGGTGTCCGGTACGGCCGCCTCACGGCAGAGCGTCGTACGCACCCTGTCCCGCGACGGCGACGTCATGCTCGTCCAGCGCTGGCCCACCACCGACCGCGGCGGCCGGCCCAGCACGATCAGCCATGTCCTGATCGGTGACCCCGGAACTCTGAAGATCCGCCAGTGCCTCGGCCTCTCCTACGGCGGCTGGGGCAGCAGGGAGTCCGCCGAGAAGGCCTCCGGACGCCTGCGCGTGATCGAGTGCGCCCAGCTCGACGCGGTGGCGCGCAAACGGCTCCCGGCCATGCTGGAGCTGCTGCCGGCGGTCAAGCACGCGTTGATCCTGGTCGCCGCGGAGTGGCTGCGCGATCCGGCGCAGCGGGTGTCGCTGCTCGCGGAGGAGAAGGGGCAGCCCGGCTGGCCGGACCAGGACACCGTGCCGGTGGCGTATCTGGGGCTGTTCCTGCTCTTCGGGCGCTGGCTGGGGCAGGAGTGGACGTTCGCCACCCACGACACGGTGGACACCCATCAGCTGCGTCTGACGTGCGTCCCGCACTGGGAGCCGGACGCGGGCGGGGCCGGTCCGCTGGCCCGGGTCACGGGCCGTCGGGTCACCGCCCGGTTCGAGCACAAGGCGGCCGCCCGACTGGTGGACCACCTCCTCGACCACCTCCTCGCGCACCCCGACGCCGCCGCCGGGGTGCCCCAGCTGGTCGATGAGCTCGCCGGCGGCGCGGGGCTGGAGTGGGCGCGGCGGCGCGTCCTGCTGCACGAGATCCTCAGCACCGACCGCCGAACCGGCACGCGCACCGACCCGCCCGCCCCCGCGCCCCGCTCCGCGGAACCGGGCCCGGTCGGGGAGGGGGACGAGGGAGGCGAGGACCGGGAACGGGCCGAGACGACGCCCCCGCCGCGGCTCCCGAAGCCGTACGCGTACCCCGACCCGCACCTCGACCCGCGCCCGGATGTGTACTCGGACCCGCGCCCGGATGTGTACTCGGACCCGCGCCCGGATGTGTACCCGGACCCGCGCCCGGATGCATACCCGGACCCGCATCCGGACTCGTACGCCGACCCGTATCCGGACACCTACGCGGCCCCGGCACCCGAGGATTCTCCCCCCATGGCCCCTCCGCGCCCGCTGCGGACGCCGGTCCAGGCGCCGGTCCGGACTCCGGCCCACGAGGCGTACGGGCTGCACGAGGACCTCCTTGACCATCGGCGTGGGAACCACATGCAACGCAGTCTCCTGGCGGCGCGTCTGCGCACCCTGCCCGACGAGTTGCTCCTGGGCGAGCTGCGCTCCGCCGATCTGCCACCGGAGTCCGTGGAACTCCTGCTCGACGAGCTGGGGAACGAGGACCGCCTCCAGGAGCGCCGACCGGAGATGCGGCACGACCTGTGCGCGGAGGTGCTCCACAACGGCCTGTACTTCACGCCGTACGGACAGGGCCCGGAACCCGTGTCCAGGACGGCCATGGTCACCCGGGCTGCCGACCTCTTCTCCTGGGCCGTCGCCCCGCTGGCCCGGGAAGAGCGCTATCTGCGCGATCTGCGCGAGCTGCTCCATCGCATGACCCGGGACAGCCACCCCACTGGGGGCAACTGGCTCCGCCAGAGCATCATCGCCCCGGCGAACGGCCAGGTCCCCGACCTGCCGCCGGTCCTGTGGCAGCAGATCCTGCGCGACGTGCTCAGCCGGGGCGAGCGAGCCCCCTCCGCCCCGCAGTCGCCCTTCGCCTCCCAGTCGCCCTACACCGTCCCGGCCCCCACGACGGCCCCGGAACTCTCCTCCACCCCGCCGAGACCCCCCACCCTCACGTCCCGGCTCTCCGACCTGACGAACAACCCGGGCTGCGTGATGGGAGTCGGCTTCGCCGTGATCGCCGTGCTCATCACCATCGTCCTGATCGCCCTGTGAACCCAGGTGTGTCCAGGCTACGGAAACGCCACATCGTGCTCGCGTTCACACCGGTCGTGCTGGAGGTGGAGCCGACGGAGATCCTGCAGGGCGGCGACGGGAAACGGGTGCTGAACCCACTTCGTCAGATAGCCGTCCTCACCGTGGAGCCGAAGCACCGATTGAGCGGCCTCCATGACGACGTGCCCGAGGAGGCCGCGGGTCTGCGTGGAGGTCCAGGAGGGTGTGCCTTCCCGGTCGGGCGCTTCGAAGCTCGTGGACATGTCGGGAAACCGATAGATTGCGATATCGACGTCCGACCCCCTGCTTCGCAGGACCCACCTCACTTCGGCCGGTTCGAGGTCGAAGGAGAAGCGTTGGACGGCGATGGTGCCGTAGAGACCCGCGACACCATGGAGCAGGTCGGCCAGGGCGTCGGTGCAGTAGCTGACGACGCCCTGCCACTCCGAAGAGCTGTCCGCGAGGCGGCAAGTCGCCCAACCACTGCCGTTCAGTTCCCAACCGAACCGGAGATCATTCGTCATCCCGCCCCTCCCGGTGATCATCCCCGGAGACGGTACAGCGGAGAGACGCCACCAGCCGCGCTCGTGCCGCTGCCCTCGGCGGTCGGGCGCGTCCCCGGGCGATCATGGGCCACGGGTGGGCCATGGCCGCTCGGGATCACCAGTGCTAGAAAGGTCACATGGCGAATCGTTTCGCCGGTTTTCGACGCTTTTCACTCAGGCCGCTCGTCAGCAGGAGCCCGCGAAGCGTAGCCGGGCAGGTGTTCGTTCTTCAGGTGGCGCTGGTCGTGCTGCTCGTGGCCTGCGGTGTGTTCGCCCTTGCCCTGCAGTCGGAGCGGGACACCACCGCCGAGGCCAAGCGCCGTTCCGTGGCCACGGCGGAGACCTTCGCGCACTCTCCCGGGGTCGTGGCGGCACTGCGGAGCCCCGACCCGAGCAAGATCCTCCAGCCGGCCACCGAGGCGGCCCGCAAGGCCGCCGGGGTCGACTTCATCGTGGTCATGAACACCAAGGGCATCCGCTACACCCACCCCATACCGAGCCTGATCGGCAAGAGATTCGTGGGCACCATCGGGCCGTCGCTGGCGGGGAAGGTCTACACGGAAAGCGTGCACGGCCCGCTCGGCCACGAGGTACAGGCCACCGTCCCCATCAAGGGCACCGGGGACAAGGTGGTCGGCCTGGTGTCGGCCGGTCTGAAGGTCAAGAACGTGACCAGTGAGGTGAACCGGCAACTACCGATCATCCTGGGCGCCGGGGTCGGGGCACTCGTGGTGTCCACCGGGGTGACGGCACTGGTGGGCCGACGGCTGCGACGGCAGACCCACAGCCTGGCCCCGGACGAGATGACCCGCATGTACGACCACCACGACACGGTGCTGCACTCCGTACGCGAAGGAGTGCTCATCGTCGCCGGCGACGGGCGGCTGCTGCTGGCGAACGACGAGGCCAGACGGCTGCTGGAGTTGCCCCCCGACGCCGAGGGGCAGCTCGTGTCGCAGCTGTCGAACCTCGAACCCGAGACGGTGGAGCTGCTCGTCTCCGGGCGCGAGGCCACCGACGAGGTGCACTTCGCCGGGGAACGGCTGCTGGCGGTCAACCAGCGGCCCACGGGGCGTGACGGAGGCATCGAGGGAACGGTGGTGACGCTGCGCGACTCCACCGAGCTCCAGGCGGTCACCGGCAGGGCCGAGGTCGCACGGGAGCGGCTCAAGCTGCTGTACGACGCCGGACTCGGCGTCGGCACCACCCTGGACGTGCGGTGCACCGCCGACGAGCTGGCGCGGGTCGCCGTCCCCCGCTTCGCCGACTTCGTCACCGTAGACCTGGCCGACGCCGTGCTGCACGGCGAGGAGCCGGCCCCCACGGCGACGGACCTGCGACGCATCGCCGTGTGCGGCATCCGGAACGACCATCCGCTCTACGAAAGGGGCCGGCTGATCGACTTCGTGCCCTCCACGCCCCAGGCGCGCGGCTACGGCAGCGGCCGCTCCGAACTGGTGACGGACCTGTCGATCGCCACGGGCTGGCACGCGCAGGACCCGGAGCGCACCAAGGAGATCGTCGACTACGGCATCCACTCCCTCATCGCCGCCCCGATCCAGGCCGGCGGTGTCGTGCTGGGCGTGGCCAACTTCTGGCGCGCCAAGCAGCACGAGCCCTTCGACGACGAGGAGCTGTCGCTGGCGGAGGAACTGGTGGCCCGGGCCGCGGTCAGCATCGACAACGCCCGCCGCTACACCCGCGAGCACGCGGTGGCGGTCACCCTCCAGCGCAGCCTGCTCCCGCGGGCCCTGCCCGAGCAGAGCGCCCTCGACGTCGGCTACCGCTACCTGCCCGCCCAGTCGGGCGTGAGCGGGGACTGGTTCGATGTGATTCCCCTGCCGGGGAGCCGGGTGGCGCTGGCCGTCGGCGACGTGGTCGGCCACGGCCTGCACGCCGCCGCCACGATGGGGCGGCTGCGGACCGCGGTGCACAACTTCTCCACCCTCGATCTGCCCCCCGA
This sequence comes from Streptomyces sp. GbtcB7, assembly GCF_019091445.1. Taxonomy (NCBI): domain Bacteria; kingdom Bacillati; phylum Actinomycetota; class Actinomycetes; order Kitasatosporales; family Streptomycetaceae; genus Streptomyces; species Streptomyces sp. GbtcB7. Next base: position 66,696 of record NZ_JAGXJM010000002.1, on the reverse strand, counting down.
CGAGCTGCTGAGCCATCTCGACGACCTGGTCGGCCGCATCGACCAGGACGAGCAGGACACCGACGGTGCCGCGGGCGTCGTGGGCGCCACCTGCCTGTACGCGATCTACGACCCCGTGACGCGCCGCTGCGTCATGGCACGTGCGGGACACCTGGCGCCCGCGCTCGTCCACCCCGACGGAACCGTCACCTTCGTGGACGTGCCGACCGGGCCTCCCCTCGGCCTGGGCGGCCTGCCGTTCCAGACCGCCGAACTGGACATCGAGGAGGGCGCCCAGCTCGTCCTGTACACCGACGGCCTCATCGAGGACCGCAGACGCGACCTGGACGTGGGCATGGAACTGCTCCGCGACGCACTGGCGGGGCACCCCGACCGGTCGCCCGAGGAGAGCTGTCAGGCCGTGCTGGACGAACTGCTGCCCGGCCGCCCCAAGGACGACGTCGCCCTGCTCATCGCCCGCACCCGGGGGCTGCCGTCCGACCGGATCGCCGACTGGGACGTGCCGCTCGACCCGGCGGCCGTCGCTGGGATGCGCGAGACCGTGTCCCAGAAGCTCGACGAGTGGAGCCTGTCCGAGCTCGGCTTCAGCACGGAACTCATCCTGAGCGAACTCATCACCAACGCCATGCGCTACGGCTCCGAGCCGATCCACGTACGGCTGATCCGCGACCGTACGCTCATCTGCGAGGTGTCCGACAGCAGCAGCACCTCGCCGCATCTGCGGTACGCGGCGACCATGGACGAGGGAGGCCGGGGCCTGTTCCTGGTGTCGCAGATGGCCGAGCGCTGGGGCACCCGGTACACCCCCCAGGGCAAGGTGATCTGGGCCGAACAGGCACTGCCACGGATCACCGGGCAGCCCGGCCCGGGATCGCGGCCGGGCGCGCCGTAATTCGATGGCGCCGCGGGTCCGTCTGCCTCTGAGGTCGTGGCTGTTCGAGCGGTGACCGATGGTTACCGCGGGTGACTCGTGCACGTCTGGTGCATGTCCGGGAGGTGTGACCGATGGCTGTCTTCGAGATGGGCGCTGCCCGTATCCAGAAGTTCATCAAGTCCACCTCCGTGGCCGCCGGCTGACCTTCCTCTTCTCTCCGCGCCCGAGCGCGCGTGCCGGGGCCGCCCTTGTGAAGGGTCTCCCTTGACTTCCGCTTTTCTCGCTTTCCCCTCTTCACCGTTCGCCGCGCTCGTTCCCTACGGCTGGGACGACGTCTGGGCGGAGGAGTTCGCCCCGTACGCCACCGAAGGGCTGCTGGCCGGGCGGGTGATCCGGGTCGACCGTGGTCAGTGCGACGTGGTCACCACCGACGGGGTGCTGCAACCCGCGCTACGTGCGTACGTGTCTGCCGCGCCGTACCGCCTTCGTACGCTCCACCTCATCCAAGCGATCCGAGGGGCAGATCCTCGCGGCCAACGTCGACTACGCCGTCGTCGCCGTGTCCCTCGCCCTGGAACTCGACCTCGGCCGCGTCGAACGATTCCTCGCGCTGGCCTGGGAGAGCGGCGCGACTGTGCAGCGGGGGAGCACGCTTGGAAAGCGTCCCGCGTGGACTTCGGCGAACAGTGACCTGGTTCACCGTGCCGGGTCGGGGAGCAAGAGGAAGCACCGTCTCGCGGCACTCGGCGGCCGCGTCGATTGTCAGTGGCGGTCGTTACGGTTGGGACGACTCAGCAGTTCGCGAGGCCGCCGAGCAGGGTGCGACTGCCGTCCTGGTGCTGAACGCATTCGGCGCCGAGCAGACTGTCCCGGCGTTGCGACGGTTCGCCCAGCGGCACCGTGTTGCGACCACGCGATCGGGCAGACGGCACGCTGGGAGCGGTATCGGTCCCGTGCCGGCGTACGTACCCGATGCGAAGACGCTGGAGTTCGCCGCTGACCTGGCGAGGAACTCCTCACTCGCAGCCGTTGGGGGGCCAATCTGTTCCCCCTGCGCGGGTGGGCGGCACAGGTGAACGCCGTCGACCTCACGCGCCCGGAGGACGAGACCGACGGGTTGGATGCGCGGCTCACGTCGGCACTGGACAGGTTGAAGTCCTACGGAAACAACGGTTATGGGCCACCGTTCGACCGTCAGCAGGCAGCGCGAATTCTCGACGACTTTCAGGCTGCTGGTTTGCTCGACCGTGATGTGGTTCTCGGCGCCATGGCCGCCCAAGGCGTCAGCCCCAACGGCCTGAAACGCCTCGGCCAGCTCATCGACGCCCCCGGTGGCCGGTAACGACCAACCTCCACACCAGCGCGGGCAACCGGCCACGGGCTGGTGTCGCTCTGCCCGCAGTGCCGACGGCTGGCCGCAAAACTCACGCACCGGCTCGCCGTCTACGCCGCTGCCCGATTCCTGCTCGGGTGAGACGGGCCCGGCGCTGTGGGGTCTCACGGGCGCTGCGCCTCTTCGGTCGGGCGCGGCACTGGATTCAGGGTCAATACGTTGTACGCGTAGATCGCGGATAGGTCCAGGACGGTCCTGGGCGTGCCACCCGGGCGAAGCAGGGAGACGATCGGGTCGTCGATCCGCTCGCCTCTATAGATGGCCGCAGGGGCTGTCATGTCAGGGGCGTAGAAACGGCCGTAGCGCTTCATCCAACCCTCCGAGTCGCGTCAGCTCTATGGCTGCCGTTCGCGTGAACGAGCCGGCCGCAGCGGAAGCCGGCCAGAGCAACTTGTAGCGACGGAAGCTTGTTACGAGCTGCACGGTTCCGTGCCCGGCCACGTGCAGCTCGCCATGGATGCGCGTCGAGGTCCACTGAGACGGATCGGCCACCCCTCCGAGCACCTGAAACGGACCCAGGGCCGGCGTCAGCCCGGCGGACGCAGTCCGGTCAGCGTGACCGCGACGAGGCGCTGGACCGCTGCCTTGGAAGCGAGGGCGCCGGCCGCGGCGAGGGCGTGCAGACAGTAGCTCGCCAGTTCGTCCGGGGAGACGTCGTCCCGGATGTCCCCAGCCTGCGCACCCTCGGCCAGCAGTTCCCGGAGGAAGTGCTGGAGGTGCTGCTCCGCTCCGGCGACGTGCTCGCCTCGGTGCAACAGCGCTCCGAGTTCCGCGCCGTGGCCGCGGCGCCGCTGCTGGATGAACGCGTACGCCTCCAGTACCCGTTCGAGCCGCTCGCCGGGGCCGCCGGGGCCGTGCCGGAGTTCGGCGAGTTCGTGGAGGTGTCCGGAGATCTGGCGCTCATGCCAGGCCACCATGATCGATTCGACGTCCGGGAAGTACTTGTACAGCGTGGCCCGGCCGATACCGCTCTCCTCGGCGATCTTCGACATCGTCACCGCACGCAGCCCGTCCTCCATCACCAGCGCCGCCGTGGTCTCCAGAACGGCGTCGCGTACGGCGCGACGGTGCTCCTCGATGGTCTCGTTCCACAGCTTCGGCACCGCCCCAGCATACGACCCGCCGATGTCGATACAGATTGGATTGACAGCGACAGAGTGTATCGATAAAAGTTAGGTTGTTACGGGGACCTGGACGCTTGCCCCTCGCGGGCACCGCCCCCCGACGGGAAGGACACCCACATGACCGGCTCACCCCACCGCCCCGGCGGCCTGGCACCGCATGAGCCCGATGACCTCTACGCCGTCCCGCCGCCCTGGGACATCGGACGGCCCCAACCAGCGTTTCTCGCCCTAGCCAAGGTCGGCGCTCTGCGGGGCCGGGTGCTCGACATCGGCTGCGGAACGGGCGAACACGCCCTCATGGCCGCCGGACTCGGCCTCCACGCCACCGGCGTCGACCTCGCCTCCCGCGCCCTGTACACCGCCGAGACCAAGGCACACGACCGCAGCAGCAAGGCTCGCTTCCTCCGTCACGACGCCCGCCAACTGGCTGGCCTGGGCGAACAATTCGACACCGTGCTCGACTGCGGCCTTTTCCACGTCTTCGACGATGACGACCGCACCGCGTACATCGACGGCCTGCGGTCCGTGCTCCCGCCGCGCGGCCGCTTCTTCATGCTCTGCTGCAGCGACCGGGAGCAGAGCAGCTGGGGGCGCGTACACAAGGTGACGCGGGAGGAGATCGAGGCCGCGTTCGCCGACGGATGGCGGATCGAGTCCATCGAGGCCACCACGATCGAGATCACCACCGACCCCGACGGCCTCCGGTCCTGGCTGACCGCCGCCACCAGGATCTGAGTTCTCCGCCCGCGACCGAGCCGAGGAAGCCCATGCTCACCGCCGAAGCCCACATCGAGACCGAACGTCCCAGCCGCTACCTCGTACAACTGTGCAAGCACTTCGACAACAAGGGTCGCCATCTGGGTCATCGCCCACGCACCCACCGCGGCGGTGGCGCCCAGGCACCGTCCGAGACCCACACACCTCCCGAGATTCGACTTGACCAGATCCACGTCGAATGGACCGACACCCACGGAACGGTTCGCCTGCCCTGGGGCACCTGCGCCTTGCAGGCAGCCCCAGGCGCGTTGACACTGCGCGCCCAGTCGCCGGACGAGGAGAGTCTGCGGCGACTGCAGGACCTCGTCACCACCCACCTCAGCAGGTTCAGCAGGCGCGATCCGCTGCAGGTGGACTGGCAGCGGCCCGCAGCGCCTGCCGTTCAGACCGCCGCGTCGGCTCCCGCGGTTCCCCCACGAGGCGCGGCATTGCGCCGACGCCGTGGCGGGTGGACCTGGGTCGCCGCAGTCGTAGCGCTGGCCGCTGTCGTGGCCGTGCATCTGGGGCTGGGCGGGGCCGTTCTGGCAGACACGAGGTGGACTGGTTGGGCCGTCGGCTTCGTCGTGACGGCCGCCGTGGTAAAGATCGGCGTCGTCGGCAGTCTCGCCATCCGTCGCGGCCGCCGTACCGGGTAGAAACCGGAGTCCTGGGATAACACACCCCCGGGGGATATTCGCTCCGTGACCACTACCACCTCCGGAAGGGTGCAGGTCTGTGGATGCGCTCGGGCACGCTCTGTCCATTGCCGGGTCGATGACCTGGGAGGTCACCTGAGCACTGATCCTCGGCTTCACCCTGTCCGCCGTTGTACAGGCGGTGGTGCGTCGCTCGACGGTCGTACGACTTCTCGGTGACGACCGGCCGCGCGCGCTCGCCCTGTCCGCCGGGCTCGGAGCCGCCTCGTTCTCCTGCTCGTACGCGGCCGTGGCCCTCGCGCAATCAGCTTCGGCGGCGTGATCGCCTTCATCTACGCCGACCTGCTGATCCTCCCGATCCTCAACATCTACCGGAAGTGCTACGGCGCCCGCATGGCCGCCTTCCTCCTGGTCACCTTCTTCGCCGCGATGGCCGTCGCCGGATACGTCGATCCCCGAGGAAGGGATCACCTGGAACGACACGACCTGGCTCAACATGGCGTTTCTGCTGCTGACCGCGAGTCTGCTCGTACGGTTCTGGCGCACCGGCGGCCCAGCGACACTGGGGATGAAGGGCGGCTCACCCGATCACGCTGAACATGAGCACGGCGGCGACCGTATGTACGACGAACACCCTCACTGAACCGACGTCACACGCCTATCTGGGATGAGCCCGATGACGAGCCCGCAGCAGCACCCTCCGCGACCGCCTGTCGGGCGGTGGCGGGCGCTGCTCGTGCTCGGGCTGTTGGCAGGGCTGCTCGGCATGCACGCCCTGGCTCCCGGCGGTGGTCTCCACAAACACGAACGCGCTGAGCGGCAGCACATGACGGCAGCGGTCAGCGCCCCTCATGACTGCTCCGGAGACGGCCACTGCGGCGGAGGCCACCTCCAGCACGCCGACTCGACCTGCGTGTCAAGTGCAGTGACCGACGGGCCGACATTGCCTGCCCTCGTTCCCGACCCGGGAGCCGTACCGGTACGTGCCGACACCGTGTGCTCGTACGCGGCTCCGGCCCCGGACGGCGCCCGCGCCCCACCGTCCCTGGCGGAACTCCAACTCCTGCGGATCTAGACACCGCGCGCCACCGCGCCCACTGCTCAGCGACGCGGTGCCCCTCGGCACATCCAGATCCCTTTCCCACAGCAGGAGTTCCCGCATGCGCAACAACCGTACGCTCCCCCGCCGTGCCGCCCTCGCGGCTACGGCTGTCACCGCCGCTCTCGTCCTCGCCGCCTGCGGCAACGACAGCGACAGCGCGAGCAGCGGGCACGAGGGCCTCAGCTCCGCGTCCTCGTCCGCGAGCGCCGACACCACCACCGTAGCGCACAACGCCCAGGACATCTCCTTCGCGCAGGGCATGATCCCGCACCACCAGCAGGCTCTGGAAATGGCGAAGCTCGCCGCCGACCGAGCCTCCTCCGCCGAGGTAGAGGACCTCGCCGCGCGCATCGAGAAGGCCCAGGACCCGGAGATCCAGACCATGAGCGGCTGGCTCAAGTCCTGGGGCAAGGACGTACCGACGTCCGACAGCTCGATGGAATCGATGCCCGGCATGGACCACTCAGCGCACTCCGACATGCCCGGAATGATGGACAGCAAGGACATGGCCAAGCTGGAGAAGGCGTCTGGTGTGGACTTCGACACCATGTTCCTCACCATGATGATCGAGCACCACCAAGGCGCGGTCGAGATGGCCACCACCGAGAAGGACAAGGGCAAGTACGTTCCCGCCACGTCCATGTCCGACGGCATCATCACCGCGCAGACCGCCGAGATCACCGAGATGAACAAGCTCCTCGGCAAGAACTGACACACCTCGGGGGAGGGTGCCCGGTGCGGGCACCGGGCACCCTCCCCTCCCCCCACTGCAGCGACGAGGCGAACATGGGCGACCAGAAGAACCCGAACGACGAGCCCGTGGCCGATGCCCAGCGCGCCCACTGGCAGGCGACCTACACCCAGCACCCGCAGATGTACGGCATGGAGCCATCCGAACCCGCACGTCGTGCGGCCGAGGTCCTCCGTGCGGCCGGCGCAGGCACGCTGCTCGAACTCGGCGCGGGGCATGGCCGGGACGCCCTGTTCTTCGCGCGCAAGGGCTTCACCGTGTACGCCACCGACTTCAGTGCCACCGCCCTGAAGCAACTCACGGAAGCCGCCCGGGAATCCGGCGTCGCCGACCGGCCCAGATCACGATAACCGTTCACGACGTACGCGACCCGCTGCCGCTGCCCGACGCCTCCGTGGACGCCGTGTTCGCCCACATGCTGTTGTGCATGGCCCTGTCCACGAAGGAGATCCGGGCCGCCATGGACGAGATCGCCCGGGTCCTACGCCCGTGCGGCCTCCTCATCCACACCGTCCGCCACACCGGCGACGCCCATTACAGGCAGGGCATCGACCACGGCGACGGCGTCTACGAACACGGCGGCTTCGCCGTCCACTTCTTCGACGAGGCCCTCTTGAAGAGCCTCGCCCAGGGCTGGAAGATGCACCGCGTCGCTCCTGCTCTACCCGCACCTGGTGTTCAGCGCCTACGGCACAGCCATCGACGACGACGTCACGGACCGTCTGATCGCCGGCGGTGTCGACATGTTCCTCGGCCACTACACGCCACGCATCACCAAGCCGTAGTCGCCTCGCGCAGGCGCAGCGCCGCCTTCTCACCTCGGCGACCGGCTGACGGGAAGGCCCCCAACTGCCATCGCCACCGGGACGAGCCCGGACCGTATCGGTCAGTAGCCCAGAATCCGCAGGAGTACGCTCCGCCACGGAGACCGTTCTCGTCGAGCGCTGTGCACTACGCACCGTCGCGCATTGCCGCGTCGGCGGACGCCGTCGGCGCGGTCACACCCGGTGGCGCAGGACAGCCCAGCCGCCCCAGCCCGCCTGGGCCTCGACGGCGTGCCACTGTCCGGGCAGCGCGGCGGTGACGTCGTCGGCGGCCACATACAGCGGCCCGCGCCCGCCGAGCTGGTTGATCCACAACAGCACGCCGTCGAGGGCCAGGACTCGAGCGATCTCTGCGGGGAACAGCAGCATGTCGATGGCGGCGATGACCGCAACCTGGGCGTCGGCCATGGGCAGAGCACTGGCGTCGGCCCTCACTCGCAACGGTGAGCGTCCGGCGACCTGACGGAGCATCTGCTCCGCCAGATCCACGCTGATCACCCGCTAGAAGGCGCTGTCGAGCAGCGGGGTGAACAGGCCGGTGCCCGATCCGAGTTCCAGGCAGGACCCGTCAGGGAAGGGGCCGCCGCGGTCCAGGGCGTCGCGCAGCGGATCGTCACGTCCGGTGGCGCGGCTGGTGTCCCACTCGGCGGCCAGCTCGTCGAACTGACCGGCGATGAAGCGGGCGGTACCGGCGTCCCAGGAGCGGCGGCCTGCCGCCAAGTCGCGGGCGAAAGCGCGGAAGACCTCTGCCGTCCCCGTCGGCGGAAGGGGTTTGCCGCCCGGGCTCGGCCAGATGCGGGGCAGCGTCGCAGTCACGGCAGACACGACGCATATTCCAGCAGGGCGGCGGCGTAGGACGGATCGGCTCTGGGGTGGACAGCCCAGGTCCACCCCAGGATGGAGAACGAACGTCTCGACAGGTGCGCTCGGTGTCTTCCCTGGCTCGGTGACCAGGTCGAGTCCCGACTGCAGGCCGGCGCCCCAAGTCATTACCCGCCCCAACAGAAGGCCCGGTCGTGGACGCTTCCAGGGCCGGCCCATCGTCACCTGATGAGCCGGCCCCGGAGGGCATGGAACGGTAGGTCAGGCCCGATAGGCCATGTTCGCCATCATCCCGGCCTCGCCGTGGTAGGCGTTGTGGCAGTGCAGCATCCACTGGCCCGGGTTGTCAGCGTCGAAATAGACGGACAGCTTCTTCTTCGGCAGCACGATCGCGGTGTCCTTGCGCGGCCCGAAAACACCGATCTGGTACGTGTGGCCGTGCAGGTGCATCGGGTGCCACATCTCGGTGTCGTTGATGAAGTCGAGCCGTACCCGCTGCCCCTCCTGGATGACGATCGGGTGCGCCTCGGGATCCTTCATGTCGAACGGCATCCCGTTGATGGCCCAGTCGTACCGCATCATGTTGCCGGTCAGCTTGATCTGGTGCGTGACGTCGGTCTTGGCGGACTTCAGGCGAACGTCATCGGCGGCACGCAACTGGGACGCCGTCATGATCATGCCGTCGAGTTCCTTCGGGCGGACGGACGCGGAAGGCTTACTCCCCGAGCCTGTACGCACCAGAGCCAGGCCGTTCGCGTTCTTGCCCTCGGCCAGGGCGACGAGAGGGAAGACCCCGTCGCCCAGGGTGACGAGGATGTCGTAGCGCTCACCCATGCCGACCAGCAGGGCGTCGACTTCCTGATGCTGGACCGCGAAGCCGTCGGTGTGAGTGATGGTCAGCTTGTGGCCGCCGAGGGCGACCCGGTAGGCGGTGTCCGAGCCGGCGTTGATGATCCGCAGCCGCACCTTCTTGCCTGGCTTGCCGGCATAGACGTCCGGGTCGGTCGCAACGCGGCCGTTGATCAGGTGATGCGGATACTTCACGTCGCCGGCGTCACCGCCGAGCAGCTCGCTAGTGGCACCCATGAGCATGAACTTCTTGCCCATGCCGCCCGACGAGGCGGAAGCCGAAGGCGATGCGGAGCCCATGTGCATCCCGCCCATGTCCCCCATGCTGTTGCCGGAGCTGCTGGGGTTCGAGCTGCCGCTCATGTCCATGCCGCTCATGTCACCCATGGCGGCCATACCTCGCTTGAGTTCGGTGAAGACCTCGTCGGGGGTGCCGGTGACGCCGTCGACCCAGTCGTCGAGCAGGAGCACCCACTCGTCGTCGTAGGCGAGGGTCTCCTTCGGGTCCTCGACGATCAACGGGGCGTACAGGCCGCGGTCAAGCTGGACGCCGATGTGCGGGTGGAAGAAGTACGTGCCCGGGGCGTCGGCGATGAACTTGTAGGTGAAGGTGGAGCCGGCCCGGACGGCGGTCTGGGTGGTGGCCGGTACGCCGTCCATGTCGTTGCGCAGGGCGATGCCGTGCCAGTGGATCGACGTGGTGGTCTTGCTCGGGAGCTGGTTGGACAGCTCGGCGACCAGGGTGTCGCCGACGGACAGCCGCACCTCCTTGCCCGGGGTTCGGCCGTCGAAGGCCCAGGTCTTGGGCATGACGCCGCCGCCCAGGTCGATCATTGCGGGCGCCGCGGTCAGGGTGAGCTTCTGCTGCCGTCCGGTGCTGGTCCGCTTCTTGTCGGCGGCGGCGACCGCCGAGTCGGACGGACTGACCAGGGCGTTGGAGCCACCGGAGCCGGAGCCGCCACTGCAGGCGGCGAGCGCGCCGGCGCCGGCGGCTCCGAGTCCGGCGAGCAGCACGGAGCGGCGGTTGATGCTGTTCATTTTTCGTTGTCCTCTGCTGTGCAACTGCGGATGTGGGCGCGGAAGCACGGCGCATCGAGCGCCGTCTCGCGCGGCCTAGATGCGCAGCTGAGAAAGGACGGACAGATCGGGCGGAGCTCGGCTCGCCACGGCGCCGGGTGCGTGCCCGGACAGCGGCTGAGGGAGCTTCACCGGTAGGGGAGACTCGCTGTGATCCGGTGCAACGAGTTGCACCGGGCCGACGCTCGCCGCGCTGCAGTGCTGCATCCCAGCCCCCGCGCACACATCGTCGTCGAGATGGTGCGTCGAGGAGTTAGAGAAGGACGGTGCCGCCGTGTCGGGCACGACGTGCGCGGCGCGGACTGTGGATGGCATGGCGGGCATCGGGGGAACCCAGACCGTGGGTACCTCATGATGGACAAGCACGGCCAGCGCGGTACACAGGGTGACGATCACCCCGTACGCCCAGCGGACGGCAGTGCCGCCGCTGCCGCGCCCTGCTCGCATCGCCATGAGACCACCTGTGCCGTGCCTGCCGATCAGTGGTTTCGCATCTTACCCCCAGGGGGTACCGGACGCTCGTGGCTCCTTGGCATGGCCGGCCGGCCCGAAGGGAGGCGTCGGCACGGCGACGCGGTGGCCCCCACGGCCAGTGACGCAGCGGTCTGCCGTGCTGCGAAAACCTCCCAAAGTCATGCACGGCCAGCGTGTGGACCCTGGACGGCCACGAGCCACGCGACGATATGGACAGCAGAGACCATGACCGACCAGAAGAACGCCGGCTCCTGCTGCTCCGCCGACGGTTTCTGCCACTCCGCCGCGCCGGACGCCCAGGGCAGCGGGGTGACCACCGTCTACATGGTGTCCGGCATGACCTGCGGCCACTGCGAGGGCGCGGTCTCACAGGAGATATCCGCGCTGGACGGCGTCACCACCGTCAAGGCCGTCGTCGAGACCGGCGAGGTGATCGTCACCTCCGCCGCCCCGCTCGACGAGGAGGCCGTCCGCGCCGCCGTCGACGAGGCCGATTTCGGCAAGCACCCGGGCGCCGGTGCGCGAGCCGAGTCCTGGAAAGCTGGTAATGATCTCGGCGTCCGGGTGCTGATCAAAAGTCTCCGGCGCAGCTTCGGCGAGTTCGTCCGCGCTGGTGCAGGCCGTCTCCAGTCTCCGCAGCAAGGTCGCCGTCTGCAGTCCCATCGCTTGTTCGACCAACGGGAGTTGGTGCATCTGCGGGGCGCGGAGGGTGGCATGGAGCCGCTCGGCTTCGGTCTCGTTGCTGCGTTTGCGACCGGCCTTCTTGATCAGAGAACGCACTTGGGCTCGGGTGAGAGCAGCCGCCTGGGCCGGGGTCGGAGCCGCGGCCAAAATGGTGCGGGCGATCGGCGAGCACAGTCCGCCCCGCAGCGGCTGGGTGGTGGTCGGGAAGGCTGGGGAAGTACTCGCGCAGGTGGGAGCGGAGCTTGTTGCCGGCCTGTGTTCGGTTCCAGACGGCGTCCGAGTTGGCCAAGCGATCGGCCTCGCCCGCATCGCGACGGACTCGAGCCGGAAGCTGAGTCAACAGGACAGATCAGCCCCTCTCATCACGGCACCCGGCACGGTCCCCGTGTGCAGACCCTCTGCCAGCGACACGCCGTGGGTGGTTACCGCACAAGGCTGGTGCGCCGATGGCGGCAGTAGCCAAGGAGCTGGACGGATCTATATTCCGTGGCGCTCGAGTGCGTACGTCTCTATGGTGTGTGCGAAGCGTGCGGTGGCCGGTGGCTGCCGCTGTCGGCCGAGTGAAGAGCAGGAGGTGTGACCGATGGCTGTCTTTGAGATGGGCGCTGCCCGCATCCAGAAGTTCATCAAGTCCACCTCCGTGGCCGCCGGCTGACCTTCCTCTTCTCTCCGCGCCCGAGCGCGCGTGCCGGGGCCGCCCTTGTGAAGGGTCTCCCTTGACTTCCGCTTTTCTCGCTTTCCCCTCTTCACCGTTCGCCGCGCTCGTTCCCTACGGCTGGGACGACGTCTGGGCGGAGGAGTTCGCCCCGTACGCCGCCGAAGGGCTGCTGGCCGGGCGGGTGATCCGGGTCGACCGCGGTCAGTGCGACGTGGTCACCACCGACGGGGTGCTGCGCGCGGACACCGCGTTCGTGACGCCGAACGATCCGATGCGGGTCGTGTGCACCGGGGACTGGGTCGCCGTCGAGCCCGCGGGCAACCCGCGCTACGTGCGTACGTGTCTGCCGCGCCGTACCGCCTTCGTACGCTCCACCTCATCCAAGCGATCCGAGGGGCAGATCCTCGCGGCCAACGTCGACTACGCCGTCGTCGCCGTGTCCCTCGCCCTGGAACTCGACCTCGGCCGCGTCGAACGATTCCTCGCGCTGGCCTGGGAGTCCGGTGCGCAGCCCCTGGTCGTCCTCACCAAGGCCGACCTCGTGCCCGACGCGGCGACGCTCGGACACCTCGTCCAGGACGTCGAGAAGACGGCGCCCGGGGTCCCGGTGCTGCCGGTCAGCTCCAGCGCCGGGGAGGGGCTGGACGTACTCGCGGCGGTGCTGTCGGGCGGCACGTCCGTCCTCCTCGGACAGTCCGGCGCGGGCAAGTCGACCCTCGCCAACGCACTGATCGGCGAGGACGTGATGGACGTACGGGCCGCGCGTGACGTGGACGGCAAGGGCCGCCACACCACGACGACCCGCAACCTGCTCGCCCTCCCCGGCGGGGGTGTCCTCATCGACACGCCCGGACTGCGCGGGGTCGGCCTCTGGGACGCCGAGACCGGCGTCGGGCAGGTCTTCTCCGAGATCGAGGGACTCGCCGCCGACTGTCGCTTCCACGACTGCGCGCACGAAGCGGAGCCCGGCTGTGCGGTGCTTGCCGCCGTCGACTCCGGCGTCCTTCCCGAACGCCGTCTCGCCAGCTATCGCAAGCTGCTGCGGGAGAACCAGCGGATCGTCGCGAAGACGGATGCGCGGGTGCGGGCGGAGATTCGACGGGACTGGAAGCGGAAGGGGGCGGAGGGGAGGGCGGCGATGGACGCCAAACGGGGACGTTGGCACTGAGCCCACGCGGAAGGGGGGTCCGGGGCTGCGCCCCAGGCCCCCCTGGGGCCGGTGGGGCCGATCGCGCAGTTCCCCGCGCCCCTTGAGGGTGGGGCTTCGCCCCCACGTCCCCCGCCCGACCGAAGTTCTTTGGGTGGCGGCTGGTGGGGGTTGGCCGCGCAGTTCCCCGCGCCCCTGAGGCGGGGGCTTCGCCCCGCGTCCCTCGCCCGCCCTATTCGTTTGGCTGCGGGTCCGGTGGGGGCTGGTCGCGCAGTTCCCCGCGCCCCTGAGGGGCGCTGCGCGCATCTTTCAGCCCGTCCGGCGTTTGAGGACGAGGCCGTTCAGGCCGATGCGGGGGTCCAGGGGGCGGAGCCCCCGGTGGGGTTGAAGGGGCGGAGCCCCTGGGGATGGGTTGGGTAGGGGCGGCGGGGGCGGAATCAGGTTTTGGTTTGAGTGCTGTGTCTGAAAGCCGCCAGTCGATGGGGTGGGGGCGGCGCAGACTGGTGGGTGTGATTGACGCGGAGACCAGGTACGAGGCGGTGCGGAGCAGGGACGCCCGGTTTGACGGGGAGTTCTTCTTCGCGGTGGAGACGACCGGGATCTACTGCCGGCCCAGCTGCCCGGCGGTGACGCCGAAGCGGCAGAACGTGCGGTACTACACGACGGCCGCCGCGGCGCAGAGCTCGGGCTTCCGAGCCTGCCGCAGATGCCGCCCGGACGCCGTACCCGGCTCCGCGGAGTGGAACGTGCGGGCCGACGTCGTAGGGCGCGCCATGCGACTCATCGGGGATGGCGTGGTCGACCGGGAGGGGGTCGGAGGGCTTGCCGTCCGGCTCGGATACAGCGCCCGCCAGGTGCAGCGGCAGCTCACCGCGGAGGTCGGCGCGGGCCCCGTCGCCCTCGCCCGCGCCCAGCGCGCCCACACCGCCCGCGTCCTGCTCCAGACCACCGGCCTGCCGATCACGGAGATCGCGTTCGCGGCCGGGTTCGCCAGCGTCCGGCAGTTCAACGACACGATCCGCGCGGTGTACGCCTCGACGCCGAGCGAACTGCGCGCGGCCGCCGCACCACGGGGCGGGACCGGAACCCGGCGCACCGTCACCCCCACCGCCGGGATCCCCCTGCGCCTCGCCCACCGGGGCCCGTACCAGTCCACCGCCGTCTTCGACCTGCTCGCCCAGGAGGCGGTCCCGGGCGTCGAGGACATCGACGGCACCCCCGGCCGTCGTACGTACCGCCGCACCCTCCGCCTCCCGTACGGCACCGGAATCGTCGCGGTGGACGAACGCTCGCGCGGCTGGCTCGACGCCCGGCTCCACCTCACCGACCTGCGCGACCTCACCACCGCCGTCCAACGCCTGCGCCGGCTGTTCGACCTCGACGCCGATCCGTACGCCGTCGACGAGCGGCTGGGCGCCGATCCCCGGCTGGCCCCGCTGGTCGCCGCGCGCCCCGGCCTGCGCTCGCCGGGTGCCGCCGATCCGGACTGGCTGGCCGTGCGCGCGCTGGTGGGGCGGGCGGAGGCCGAGCGGCTGGTGCGGCGGTACGGGAAGGCGCTGGACGCCCCGAGCGGCACGCTCACCCATGTGTTCCCGGAGCCTGCCGTCCTCGCGGAGGCCGAGCCGGACGGCCCCCTCGGCGCGCTCACCACCGCCCTCGCCGACGGCACCCTGCGGCTGGACGCGGGCGCGGAGCGCGACGAGGCGCAGGAGGCGCTGCTGGCGTTGCCGGGGCTGGACGGCCGTACCGCCGCCGAAATCCGTACGCGCGCGCTCGGCGACCCCGACGTGGTGCCGCCGGGGGTGGATGTGCCGGACGCGTGGCGTCCGTGGCGCTCGTACGCCGTTCAACACCTCAGGGCGGCCGGGGAGTTGGAGTGAAGCCGCGGGGCTGCCGTCGGGAACGTCAGTGTCGCGGTGCCGGGAGCAGGCGCGGTTCCACGCGCTCCTCGACCGCCCGGTCCCCCTCGCGCCGGACGACGTACGCCCCCTTGCCCGGTGTCTCGCTGACGGTCTCGACGAGTTCGGTGCCGCGGTAGACGAGGCCCACGCCGTCGTCGGTGCAGTGGCTGAGCGGCAGCGTGCCCTCGGCGACGAGCCGGTGGACCAGGGGGCGGCGGCCGGGGTCGGTGTCGTAGTGGACGCCGTTGCCGTACGGCAGGAAGCCGAGACCGTTGGTGAGCGGGCGCAGTTCGGGGCCGAAGGAGTCGGTGGTGCCGCCCTGGAACCAGCAGATCGATCCGGCGCTCACCCCGCTGAGGACGACCCCGGCCCGCCACGCGCGACGGAGGATCGCGTCCAGTCCGTGCACGCGCCACACGGCGAGCAGGTTCGCCACCGAACCGCCCATCACCCACACCACGTCCTGCTCCAGCACCGCCGCCTCGATGTCATGGCGGTCATGGTCGGTGACCCTACCAAGCGCCGTCGAGGGCCCCGGTCAGTCCTCCAGGCCCCAGCTGTGGATGCGCCGGGGATGGATACGGATCAGCTCCTCGCTGAAGTGCGGACCCAAGTCGTGGGGGCCGGTGAGGAGTTCGGCCTCGCCCCGGATGTCGATGCCGCGCACCTTCCACGGCTGGTGGCTGACGATGTCGTCGACGACGAGCGCCACCTTCGGGTTCTTCTGCAGGTTGCGCCACTTCTTCGTGGTGCCCATCGCGTAACCGCCGATCAGGATCGTCCCGTCGTCCTGCGGGAAGAAGCCGACGGGGTTCGCCTGCGGCTGCCCGTGGGCGTCGACGGTCGCCAGCCGACCCAGCCGCTGTGTGGTGAGGTAGGCGCGTTCCGCCTCGCTGAATTCGGTCATGGATGCAGCCAAACACGCCGGTGCGCGGACCGCATCGGGTCCTGGTCCTAGGTCTCCCGTCCCAAAGAGGTTCGGACGTCGCTCTGTTCGGGACGATCGAACGATAGGTCCTACGAATCGGTGGTGCGGGTGAGTGAGCACGGCCAACGGTGTGACCTTTCGTTGACCGGCCCGAGGGGCAGGGAAGCGATACCGCATGACCCGCGTGATCAAGGCTCGCCATCTCTTCACCGCCCTGGTGGCCGTTCTGGCGCTCGTCCCGCCGGCCGCGAGCGCCGATGCGCGGTCCACCCCCCTCACCGGCCACGGCCGCGACGACGACGAGGCCCGCTGGACCGGCACCTGGGAGACCGCCCCCTCCGGAACCGCCCCCGCCCTGCCCGGCGCCTCGATCCGCAACGTCGTACACACCAGCGTCGGCGGCAGCGACGCCCGCGTCCGCGTCTCCAACCGGCTCGGCACCGCGCCGCTCCAACTCGACGCCGTCACGGTCGCGTTGCAGGAGTGGGACAGGCCCATGAGCCCGAACGCCGCCCCGGGGTCGCTGCGCGTCGCCACGTTCGCCGGCCGCCGATCCGTGACGGTCCCCGTGGGGCAGGACATGGTCAGCGACCCCGTCGACCTCCCGATCCCCGCCGACGCCAACCTCCTGATCTCGGTCCACACCCCCGCCGACTCCGGCCCGGCGACCTACCACCGTTCCGCATTCCAGGCCAACTTCCTGGCCCGCGAAGGGGACAGGACCGCCGACGAGCCCGGCACCGCGTACACCGTCACCCTCGACAACTGGTACTACGTGACCGGCGTCGACGTACTCGGCGCTCCCGCCGCGGGCAGCGTGGTCGCGCTCGGGGACTCCCTCACCGACGGCACCGGCTCGACGTACAGCGCCAACCGCCGCTGGCCCGACCTGCTCGCCGCCCGTCTCCGCACGCTCCCCGCGCACCGCCGGCTCGGTGTCCTCAACGCGGGGATCTCCGGAAACCGCCTCCTGCTGGAGAACGGTGGCCCGAGCGCACTGACCCGCCTCGACGCCGACGCGCTCTCCCGCGCCGGGGTGCGCGCGGTGATCGTGCTGGAGGGCATCAACGACATCAAGGGCACGCCCGAGCAGACGGATTCCCTCGCCATCGAGGACGCGTACCGCCGGATCGTGGAGCGCGCCCACGCCCGCGGGATCCGGGTCGTCGGCGCCACGATCACCCCGTACGGCGGGTACAGCGCCTATACGGAGCGCCGTGAGGCGGTCCGGCTGACGGTCAACGCCTTCATCCGCAACGCCGATCTCTTCGACGCGGTCGTGGACTTCGACGCCGCCGTCCGCGACCCGGCCGACCCGCACCGCATCCTCCCCGCCTACGACCCCGGCGACCACCTCCACTTCAACGACTCGGGGATGCAGGCGCTGGCCGACGACATCGACCTGGACGAACTCCTGCGCTAGGACCTAGGCGGGCAGCCCCCACCGGGGAGCGTCCGCGTTCGGTCGTACCGGCGTGACGGTCAGGTCCGGGCGGTCGCCCTTTGCGGTGATCAGCGCCGACTCGCCGCGACGCAGGCTGACCTGGATCGTCCCGTCGCCCACCGTCTCGTACCGCAGCGGCCGTCCCCGCCCGTCCCGCACGTCGATCGCGCCCGTGATGCCGTGCCGTACGACGCAGGGCGCGCCCGCCTCGCTGACCAGCCGGACCCAGCGGGTCACGCCGCCCTTCCGTACCGCGCTGAGCAGAAAGGCGCCCTGGGTGCGGAAGTCGTGGACCGTCAGGTCCGCCCAGGCGGCGGGCAGGGCGGGGAAGACGCGGACGACGCCGCCCCAGGACTGGCAGACCATGTCGTGCAGGGACTGGGCGGCCGACAGTGGGGTCTCGATGACCGGGCCCGACTCCTTGTACATGGTGTTGGGCTGGATGAAGCGGGTCATGAGCTGGCCGAGGTACTTGAGAGCGTCCTCGCCCTTGCCGAGCAGCGCGGACATCGAGGCGGCGCCCGTGAAGGTGTAGCCCTGAAGGGCGCCCTCGAAGCCCACCCAGTGCGCCAACGACTTCTCGATCAGGGCCCGTTCGTCGGGAGTGCGGCCGGTCAGCTCGTACAGCGGGTACACCGCGAGCAGATGCGAGTAGTGCCGGTGCGACTTCGCGAAGGGGATGTCCGCGCCGATCATGAAGCCGTTGGCGTCGGTCGGGTACGCCACCCGCTTGGCCAGCACCTCGCGCCAGCGCGGCGCCAACTCGTCGTCGACGCCGAGGAGTTCGGCCGACTCCAGCAGGGTGCGGCACCCCCAGGTCAGCAGCATCAGGTCGTAGTTGCAGTCGCGCGAGTTGCCGCCGTACTCGGGGGAGAAGGTGGCGGGCAGGTGCAACTTCCCGTCCGTGCCCGGCTCCAGGAAGTGCAGGTAGTAGTTGACCGCCTTGCGCAGCAGGGGGAAGAGGACGTCCCGCAGGATCGACTCGTCCATGGTGTGGCGGTAGCTGAGCCAGACGTTGTGCAGGGCCCAGGTGAGGTTGCCGACCTCGGGAGTGGGCGGGTCCTGGCCGGGGATGCCGACGCCGTAGCCGGTGAGGGTGCCCGCCGCGCCGTTGACGAGCTGCGGGTCCGTGGTGCGCGGGATGCCGAGCGAGTCGGCGCGGTACCGGTCCGACACCTCCTTCGACAGATTGCCCCGGAACTCGCTCAACGCCCGGGTCACGGCGTCGAGTTCGAGGTGGTTCGAGCCGTGGATCAGCCAGTACTCCAGCTGGACGTTGAGGTTCCACCAGGTGTTGGGCCAGGGCGTGGACTCCAGCCAGGGGCCGCTGGTCGCCATCACGGGCGCGTCCCGCCGGGCCGCCGACGCCGTCTTGTAGAGCTGGATCCAGTAGAAGCGCTGGACGCGTGCGTCGGGGAGGGAGAGGAAGCTCTTGCGGTAGTAGGCGTGCCACCAGGCGCGATGGGTTCCGGCCAGCAGGTCGTACGGCAGCGCCGACGCCCCGCGCACGGTGGCGAGCGCCCGGCCCAGCGCCGTGGACTTGGGATACGAGTGCGCGACATGCACGTACAGGCATCGTGTCCTGCCCCGCGTCCGCTCCCGCCACGCCGTCACATGCTGACCACCCGACAGCAGGGGCTGTACGGCGGTGGAGACGCCGTCGTGCGTGGCGAGCTCGGCGGGCGGGTTGCCCTGGTAGCCGTCCGGGAGGGGCTTGAAGTCGGCGCGCGGGCTGATCGCGTCCGCCGGGTGGAAGACCCAGCGGAAGTCGCGCTCGCCCTCGCTCGGGGTCACCTCGACGGCGAGGACCGAGCGGGAATTGTGCACCAGGGCGCGGAGCGTGAGGGTGCCCTTGTCCGTGGTGAGCGTGCCGGTCAGTTCGGCGTCGCGCAGGCCGAGCCGCCAGTCCAGGCCCGTGATCGCGCCGACCGGCTCCAGCGTGAACCAGCCGATGGGCAGGCGGGCGAGGCCGAAGAGGGAGCCGAACTCGGGGCGGTGGTCCTGCACCTGCGAGTGCTGGACGTTGAAGCGCACAGCCGAGAAGGAACCGGTCTCCGCGCCCGGTTCGGCGTAGATCCCGGAGCCGAGGAAACCGTTGCCGAGGTAGGGGCCCTCGTACCAGGTCTTCGGCATCCGCTGCCAGACCAGATCGGCGTCGTCGAGGACCGTACGCCAGGGGTCGGAGGTGTCCGCGTGATCGGCCGCCCGGGCCTGGGCGGGCAGGCCTCCGGCGAGCAGGGTGCCGCCGAGGGCGGATCCGGTGGCGAGGACGGTACGTCTGGACGGGCTGGGCATGCGGGTGCCTCCAGGCGGCTCTAGCGACTGCACTTCGGGCGATTCATCGATTCATCGGAGCTATCCCGCGATGCAACGTAGAGAAGTGGCTGCAGCCCGTCAATATGAAGGGAGAGATCCGATGTGTTGCCTGTGCTGACAAGCGTGGGTCAGCCCCAGATCACCGTGGCCAGCCATGCGGCCGTGACCAGCAGGCAGGCGAACAGCTCCGTCAGGACGTTCCAGCCGCCCGACCGCATGACCGTCCCCACCGCCGCCTTCGCCGGGCCGTGCCCGCCCAGCCGGGGCCGTTCGTAGAGGTAGATCCCGCCGAGGAAGCCCGCGACCGCGCCGACCACCGGCAGCAGAATGAAACCGAGGACTGCCCCGACCCCGGCGTACACGCCCATTCGGGGAGTGGCCCCGGCCTCCCGGAGCCGTCGGGGCGGCAGCCCCCAGCGGACCGCCTGGGCCAGCACCAGGACCACGGTCGCGCCCACCAGTACGCCCCAGGTGAGGGCCCGTGGGTCGGTCAGGGCCCACCACAGGACCGCGGCCCAGACGAGCCACGACCCCGGCACACCGGGCACCAGTACTCCGCACAGGCCGAGCACGATCACCACGCCGACCAGCAGGAGTTCCCACGCTCCCATCTGCCCAGGGTGACTGAGCGGGCGCGAAAGCGCAGGTCAGTCGCGGGCCACCCAGCCCTTCTCGTAGGCGTGCCAGCCCAGCTGGAGCCGGGTCGTGACGCCCGCCAGCTCCATCAGCCGCTTCACCCGGCGCTGTACGGTCCTGAGGCCCAGGTCGAGCTGTTTGGCGACGCTCGCGTCGGTCAGCCCGGCCAGCAGCAGGGAGAGGATCTCCAGGTCGGTGACGTCGGGGCCGTCCGGCTCCTGCTCCATGACACCCCGGCTGCCGAGCCGCAGCGGCAGCGCGTCCCGCCACGCCGACTCGAACAGACCCGACAGCAGCTCCAGGAGCCCGCTGGCGTGCACGACGAGGGCGGCGGGCTCCGCGGTGTGCGAGGTGAGCGGCACCATCGCGAGCGTCCGGTCGGCGATCACCAGCTTGGTCGGCACCTTGTCCACGACCCGTACCTGCTCGTCGCGGCTGAGCGCGGCGGACAGTTCGGTGAGGCCGGTGGGCTGGTCGAGTACGGCGCGTTCGAGCACCACGCGGTAGCCGACGCCCCGTCCCGCGGCCTGTTCCTCCGCGTCGTTGTCCATCCCGGAGACCACCATCGGGTTCCCGGTGACCAGCGCGCACACCTCCGTGGCCGCGCCGAGCTGGAGCTGGAGGAACCGCTGGGTGACCGCCGCCGCTCCGATCACCACCTCCACCAGGTCGTGCACGGCGGGTTCGGTGGCCTGGGCGCGGTACTCCTCGGCGAGCAGGGCGGCCGCCAGTTCCGCCTTCTCCAGCTCGTGCCGCTGCTGGGTGAGCAGGGCGCCGAGGGCGACGCCGGGCGGCGCCGCGACCCAGCGTCCCGGGCGGCCCGAGGACTGGGCCGCGAGACCGTGCCGCTCCAGTCGGCGCAGGGCGCGCTCGGTGTCGTGCTCGCCGAGCGTGAGCCGCCGCGCGAGGTCGGGCACGTCGGCGGCGCCCACGGACACCAGTGCCCGGTACGCCGACTCGTGCGTCTCGTCCAGACCTATCGCTCCCAGCATGCGGCGATGCCCTCCCCAAATCCCGTTCCGGCCGTGACCTGGCGGAAATCAGCCACGGCGCAAACCCGCCTCGGCACATCATCGCCGCAGCACCCGTAACTCTGCCAAGCTCACGGCACCGCGGCAGCAACAGCCGCCCTTAATGCCCGGCTTGGGTCAGACCGGCCTGCGCGGACGCGGGCGGAGTGATCTTGGGAGTGGCGCCTTGGGGAGCGCGGCAACGCGCGTCACAGGGGAACCTCAGGGAAGCAGGTCACACTCAGGGCGCCGCCGGGCGGTTCTCCCGTGGGGGGTGGGATCGTCCGGCGGCTTCGACGCGGCGTCCACTTCGACGCGATGTCCGACCTTTCGTCAACCCTCCTCACCCATACGACCGTTCGATACGTCACCCGACATGCCGTTCGACTACCAGTCCCGTGGCCGGTTTTTCCGGATGCCCCGTTTTCATCCGGCTCTCGCGGTGGACAATTAGGGGCATGAGCCAGCAGGGGGAGAGGCCTACCGGTCACGAGGACGACTGGTGGGGTCAGCTGTACGACGCCACCGGGGACACGGGGCCCACGCCCGCGGCCGATTCCCTCGACGACCGCTTCGCGTCGGCCGCGGGGACGGTGGGATCGGGGACCGCGCCACCCGAGCCGGACGGGTCTCCCGTCGTCCCTGAGCAACGGGGCGGCGGCGCCACCCCGCGCGGCGAGGCACTGGGCCGGCGCCTCGCCCGCTGGGACCGCGAGCCCCGGTCCGACCCACCGGACGGCTTCCTCGACCCGACACGGCCCGCCGAGAACCTGCCCCCCTCGACGAGCGCGGACGCCGCCCCGGACCCCTCGGAGATCGAGGACGCCGTCCCTTCGGGGAGCGGGGAGGATGTCGGTCGCTCGGGGAGTGGGGAGGATTCCGGTCCCTTGTGGAGCGGCGGGGGCCGCGACTCCTCGCGGAGTGGCGGGGACCCGGGCCTTTCGTGGAGGAGCGGGTACCCGGGCCCCTCCGGGAGCGGAGAGGATCCCGGCCCCCCGTCGGCCGATGCGGAGCCCGGCCCTTGGTGGAGCAGCGAGGCCACCGGTTTCTCTCGGAGTGGTGTGGATCCTCGCTCCTCGGCGGGTGGCGAAGAGCCCTTGCCTCCTTGGGAACCCCCGCCCGCCGAACCGCCGCCCCCCGCGACCTTTCCGCCGGGACCGACGCCGCCCGGGTTCCACACCGAGTCGCTCCATGGCCGTACGTCCAAGGAATCGCCCGGCGCGGCGGTGCCGCCGCGCCCCACCGCGCCGCCGGATCCCGCCCCGCCCGGCGCGGCCGCCCCCGTGGACGCCCTCCCCGAGCCGGTCCTCACCGTCCCCCACCAGCCACCCCCCGTCGACTACGTCGGTTCGGGCCCGCCCACCTACGACGCCGAGCCCACCGCCCTCCCGCCCGCCGATCCGGACGACCTCGACGACCTGATCGCCGACACCGTCCTGGACGGGGCGCGCTACGGGGCGAGCACCCTGCGCGCGGCCTCCGTGCGCGGCGACTCCGCGCGCTTCAGGGGCGAGCCCCGCCGGGACTCCCTGCTCACCGCCCGCTTCGGAGCGGGCGAACACGCGCTGGTGCTGGTGGCGATGGCGACCGGCGCCCGGGCGACCCCCGGCGCGCACCGGGCGGCGGCCGAGGCGTGCCGGTGGATCGGGCGCGCCGTGGGCCGCAGCCACGCGCGGCTGGCCGAGGACATAAGGGCGGCCCGTCGCGGCGACCTGAAGTCGGGCCTGCACCGGCTCACCGACCGCAGTCTCGGCAAGCTGCGCGCGAGCGCCGCCGAACAGGGCATCGAACCCGAGGAGTACACCGCCGGGCTGCGCTGCCTGCTGCTCACCGGGGACCCCGAGTGCCGTACACGCGTCTTCTTCGGAGTCGGCGCCGGCGGCCTGTTCCGGCTGCGGGACGGCGAGTGGCAGGACATCGAGCCGCGGGTCGCCGAGACCACCGGTGAGGCCGTGGTCGGCTTCGGATCGCTGCCGCACGAGACCCCCGAGGGCGACCGGCTCACCATGGACCTGGGCATCACCACGCCCCCGAGCCCGTACGAAGCGGCCCCCGAACCGCCCCGCGAACCCTTCCGTTTCCGCGCCTCCGTCGCCCGACCGGGTGACACGCTGCTGCTGTGCACCGGCGGCCTCGCGGAGCCCCTGCGCGGGGAGCCGCAGTTCTGCGAGCACCTGACGGAACGGTGGTCGGCGGCCGAGCCGCCCGGCCTCGCCGCGTTCCTCGCCGACACCCAGGTGCGGGTCAAGGGATACGCCGACGACCGGACCGTCGCGGCCGTTTGGGAGGCGTAACGGCGCGCTGTGTGAATTCATGGACCCGACGGATGAACCAAGGGACCCGCGGGATCCATGGATCACAAAGAGGTGCGTGCAGCATGGCCAAGCAGAACGTCGCCGAGCAGTTCGTCGACATCCTCGTCCGCGCGGGCGTCAAGCGCCTGTACGGCGTCGTCGGCGACAGCCTCAACCCGGTGGTGGACGCGATCCGGCGCAACGCGGCGATCGACTGGATCCACGTCCGGCACGAGGAGACGGCTGCCTTCGCCGCGGGCGCCGAGGCCCAGATCACCGGCAAGCTCGCCGCCTGCGCCGGCTCCTGCGGCCCCGGCAACCTCCACCTCATCAACGGTCTGTACGACGCCCACCGCTCCATGGCCCCGGTCCTCGCCCTCGCCTCGCACATCCCCTCCAGTGAGATCGGACTCGGCTACTTCCAGGAGACCCACCCGGACCAGCTCTTCCGCGAGTGCAGTCACTACAACGAGATGATCTCCAACCCGAAGCAGATGCCGAGGCTGCTGCAGACCGCCATCCAGCACGCGGTGGGCCAGTCGGGTGTCAGCGTCGTCTCCCTCCCCGGCGACATCGCCTCCGAGCCCGCCCCGGACAAGGCCCTGGAGACCGCCCTCGTCACCTCCCGGCCCACGGTCCGCCCCGGCGACGCCGAGATCGACAAGCTCGTCGCGATGATCGACGAGGCCGACAGAATCACGCTCTTCTGCGGCAGCGGCACGGCGGGCGCGCACGCCGAGGTCATGGAGTTCGCGGAGAAGATCAAGTCCCCGGTCGGACACGCGCTGCGCGGCAAGGAGTGGATCCAGTACGACAACCCGTACGACGTCGGTATGAGCGGTCTGCTCGGCTACGGCGCCGCCTACGAGGCCACCCACGAGTGTGACCTGCTGATCCTGCTCGGCACCGACTTCCCGTACAACGCCTTCCTCCCGGACGACGTCAAGATCGCCCAGGTCGACGTCCGGCCCGAGCGCCTGGGCCGCCGGTCCAAGCTGGATCTGGCGGTGTGGGGCGATGTGAAGGAGACCCTGCGCTGTCTGACGCCCCGGGTGAAGCCCAAGGGGAACCGTCGTTTCCTCGACAAGATGCTGAAGAAGCACGCGGACGCGCTCGAGGGTGTCGTCAAGGCGTACACGCGCAAGGTCGAGAAGCACGTGCCGATCCACCCGGAGTACGTGGCCTCCGTCCTCGACGAACTCGCCGACGAGGACGCGGTGTTCACGGTCGACACCGGGATGTGCAACGTGTGGGCGGCCCGCTACATCTCGCCCAACGGCCGCCGCCGGGTCATCGGTTCGTTCTCGCACGGTTCGATGGCGAACGCGCTGCCGATGGCGATCGGGGCCCAGTTCACCGACCGGGGTCGGCAGGTCGTCTCGATGTCGGGAGACGGCGGGTTCGCCATGCTGATGGGCGACTTCCTCACCCTCGTCCAGTACGACCTGCCGGTGAAGGTCGTCCTCTTCAACAACTCCGCCCTGAGCATGGTCGAGT
The DNA here is from genome assembly GCF_019091445.1 of Streptomyces sp. GbtcB7. Taxonomy (NCBI): domain Bacteria; kingdom Bacillati; phylum Actinomycetota; class Actinomycetes; order Kitasatosporales; family Streptomycetaceae; genus Streptomyces; species Streptomyces sp. GbtcB7. Next base: position 41,479 of record NZ_JAGXJM010000002.1, on the reverse strand, counting down.
TGGAGATGCTGGTCGCGGGGCTGCCCTCGTACGGGACCACGAACAAGAACCCCGACTTCGGGGCCGTCGCGCGCGCGTGCGGGGCGTACGGCGTGCGCGTCGAGAAGCCCAAGGACCTCACCGGCGCCTTGAAGGCCGCCTTCAAGCACAAGGGCCCCGCCCTCGTCGACGTCGTCACCGACCCCAACGCCCTGTCCATCCCGCCGAAGATCAGCGCGGAGATGGTGACCGGGTTCGCCCTGTCGGCGTCGAAGATGGTCCTGGACGGGGGCGTCGGCCGGATGGTGCAGATGGCCCGCTCCAACCTGCGCAACGTGCCGCGTCCTTGACCGTTCCCTCGGCCCGCCACCGAGCTCCGTAAGTGGAGCGGCGACACCACCACCGGACTCGGGCCGCCGCGCCGACTCCCCGTCGAGTACGGCCATACCCGCAGCCGAGAGTCGGTAGATGGGCCGAGCGCCCGCGGTCAACACGTCGCCCGGGAGGGGGAGGCGCCGGGTGGTGCGGGTCCGCCGGGTGCGCCGCCGCCGTGCGCCGGGGCCGAACCGTGCGCCTCAACAGGCGTTGAGCAGGGCAAGCAGGGCTTTCCCCGGGGCGGATCGCCGTCGCGCGGGCCGGCCCCGGAGAGCCCTGGCGTACGGGCGGAGGCGCCCCATGAGCCGCCGTTGCGGCGCGACGCCGTGCTTCCGCTCGGGATTGGCTGGTGGTTGACCATTCGACATGACTGCCGCGTCCCCGATGGGGCATGGATTCCCGTGAACATGTTCGATCAGGAGGGGAACCCGACATCGGCATGCAGGCGGGGGTCATGAAGAGGCAGGTACGAGGGGGCGGTCCCGTGGCCATCGGGGCCTCCTCGGCACAGGCAGTGGAGGAAGAAGCGACCGACGGTACGAGGGACCCGGCCGCCGCGCAGCTCAGGCGGCGGCTGGCCAGGGCCGATCTACGGGCGGTGCCAGAGGCCCGCAGAGCGCTGAGGGAACTCTTACGGCACTGGGGGAAGCCGGAGAAGTCCGAGATAGCCGAGTTGCTGACCAGCGAACTCGTCACCAACGCCCTCATCCACACCGACCATGACGCGGTCCTGACGGCCACCGTCGGACCCCGCGGACTCCGCGTGGAGGTAAGGGACTTCGTGGGACGCAGGCCCAGACTGCGGGTACCGATCGCCGACGACGGTACGCACGGCAGAGGCCTCGTCCTGGTCCAGTCACTCGCGGACGCCTGGGGGGTACGCCCCCACGGCGTGGGCAAGTCGGTCTGGTTCGAACTGGACGGCGGCGCGGTGTAGTCACCGCGCCGCCGTAATTCCTGTCCGGGGTCCGGCCGTTCAACGGCCGGACCACCCCGGTGTCTCAGCCGAACTGCTGCTCCAGGTCCTTGAGCTTGCGCTCCAGGGAGTCGAGTCGCGGCAGGGCCATGGTGTCGTCCTCCGCGGTGAGATCGACGGTGATCGGGTCACCACTCTTGCGGACGGGCTGAAGGGAGGGCCGTGAGCGTACGGGCAGCTCCGGCGCTATGGCAGGCTCCGCGGTGGCCTGCGCGGGAGCACGCTCCACGGTCGTCTCCAGCTGCTGCCGGCCACCGCCGCCACCACCACGGCCGGGCAGGCCCCGGTGACCGCGGCTGAGCGCCTTGAGGTGCGCCCGCTCGACCCGCTCCTCGTTGCGCCGACGCAGACGGTTCTGCTCCTTCTGGCGCTTGTCCTCGCGGACCTCCTCGACCGCCTCGTCCAGCGTGCGGACGTTCTCCAGGAGCATCAGCGACCAGGCGCTGTACGTCTCGCGGGGCGCGCGCAGCCAGCGGACGATACGGATCTGCGGCAGCGGACGCGGGACCAGGCCCTGCTCACGCAGCGCGGCACGGCGGGTCTGCTTCAGCGCCCGGTCGAACAGCACGGCGGCCGACAGGGACATGCCCGCGAAGAACTGGGGAGCGCCCGAGTGGTCCACACCGCGCGGAGCGTGCACCCAGTTGAACCAGGCGGCGGCACCGGCGAAGGTCCACACGAGTATCCGGGAGCCGAGCGCCGCGTCACCGTGGCTGGCCTCGCGCACGGCGAGGACGGAGCAGAACATGGCCGCGCCGTCCAGACCGAACGGGACGAGGTACTCCCAGCCGTCGGTGAGTCCGAGGTTCTGCTGGCCGAAGCCGACGAGGCCGTGGAAGGAGAGCGCCGCGGCGACCGCGGCACAGCAGAAGAGCAGCACATAGGAGGCCGTGCCGTAGACGGCTTCCTTACGCCTGCGACGCTCCTCGCTGCGCTCCCACGAGTCGTCGTTGCTGCCGCTCGTGTTCTCCCCGGACCGCTTGCTGCGCGCGAGCACCGCCACCGCCGCCAGCAGTCCCAGGAGCAAAACGGCGCCCGGAAGCAGCCAGTTCAGCGATATGTCGGTCAATCTCATCTGGGGTCCCTTGCATTGGGATAGGGCGTAACGCCCGCCATATTGGCCCACGCCCGTCGACCCTCAGGGGGTTTCGGGGCAAGAGGCCGCCAAGAGAGTGCAAGGGGATGCGCAGGGCGACATTCTGCTCGAACTGCCGCACGAGGGACGGGAGCTGAGTGCGAATAAGATTACCCGTACGGATGGTTCTACGGAAAGTTCCTGCGACAAGTGAGGAAGTTGTGAAGTGCCTGTCATCTGTCGGGCACCCGTCGGGAGTCTCAATCGGAGTTGATCTTAGAGCACCCGAGAGGCCCGTCCGTACGTCGGGGTCGGCGCTCAATCGGTCGCGGTGGCCGTCAACTTGGCGATGCGGTCCGTGTCGCAGGTGCGCGGGCAGTTGACGCAGGTGTCCTCGGGACGCAGGGTGTAGAAGAAGCAGCAGCTCGCCCGGTCGCGGGTGGGCAGGGACTCCCCGTTCGGGCCGCTCAGCTCACGGAACGCGGCGGAACCGACGTACGGCAGGGTGGCCCCCGGCAGCAGCAGCTCCAGCTCGCGCCGCGCGCGCCGCTCCTCGCCGAGCAGCTCGGCGACGTACCAGAGACCCTCGACGACCTCGTCGGTCGCCATGCCCCACAGGGCCCGGCCGCGGCGCCGCATGCGCGGGCCGAAGCCGCCGAGGACCGGCTCCAGGTGTTCGGCCGCCACCGCCCGCACCTCGGCCCGCAGTGCCTCCTCGTCCGGGACGACCCGGGCACCCGGCAGCCGGGCCGCAGGGTCGCCCGGCAGGCAGGCGAATTCCTCGACCCGGACCGCCATCCGGCCGAGCGTGCGCTGGAATGTGACGCGCTCCACAGGAAGGCGGGGCACCCGGCGCAGCAGGAACCACGGGACGGTGATCAACAGACAGGCCGGCCAGGCGTACCGGTGCAGCCCGAAGCTCGCCACCACGTCCGGGCGCGCCCGCTGTCCGTAGTCCCTGATGACCTGCGCCTCGTCCCAGGCGAGGAAGGTGTCGAGGTCCGCCCCGCCCGCCGCGAGCCTGGCGGCGCCGACCCAGCCGTCGCCCTCCGGGGCCGCTTCCCCGTGTCCCAGTTCCCGCACGCTCAGCTCCGGAAAGACCTCGGTCAGCCGGGTGTACGCGTCCGTGACGGCCGAGCGGGCGGGGCGGGCGTCGGCGAGGTCCAGGGCGCCTGTGGCCAGGGCGGGAGCGGACATACGGGTACCCCGCTTCACGATCGTTGACAGGTTAGGCTTACCTTACCCTCAATGTCGGATGTTTGAACTGGGGCCATGTGCGCCTATGGTGCTTGACGGACGGGTGACAACCGCCGCAATGACCCCCAAGTACCACCAAGCCCGGAGGAGGACCCCGTGGAGCAGGCCGGTTCGCTGGGCGCGCGCGGTTCCACCGGGTCGGCGGCCCCGGACATCCGTACGGCGTCCGTCCGGGTGCCCGCACAGGCGCGGGCGGCGGACGTCGAGCGGGAGCGGGGCGTCGCCTCGGACGAGTCCCGGTCCGCCTCCGGGGCCCGTGGCGAGCACACCCACAGCGAGCCGCCCATCCCGCACCTCCGCGTGGAGACCGCGCGCCCTGTCGAGACCGCGCGCCCCGTGGAGACCGCGCGCCCCGTGGTCCAGCGGGCCTCGGTCCGCGGGCAGATCCTCGACGCCCTGCGCACCGCCCTCGTCGCGGGCGAGCTCGCCCCCGGCCAGGTGTACTCGGCGCCCGTGCTCGGCGAACGCTTCGGGGTGTCCGCCACACCCGTACGCGAGGCGATGCAGCAGCTCGCCCTCGAAGGCGCCGTCGAGGTCGTACCGAACCGGGGCTTCCGGGTTGTCCGGCGCGGAACGCGCGAGCTGGCCGAACTCGCCGAGATCCGTGCCCTCCTCGAAGTCCCGGTGGTGCTGCGCCTCGCCCGCACGGTGCCCGCCGCGCGCTGGGCCGAACTGCGCCCGCTCGCCGAGGCGGCGGCGCGTGCCGCGTCCGCGGGGTGCCGTGCCACCTACGCCGAGTGCGACCGCGCCTTCCACCACGCGATCCTCGCCCTCGCCGGCAACGGCCAGCTCGTGCAGATCGCCGACGACCTGCACCGCCGCGCCCAGTGGCCCCTCGTCGGCGGCCCCGTCCCGCGCGGCCGCGCGGACCTCATGGCCAACGCCGCCGAGCACCTCGCCCTCCTGGACGCCCTGACCGCCCAGGACCTCCCGGCCGTCCAGTCCCTCGTACGAGAGCACTTCGCCGACTGCTAGGTCCGGTACGTCGCCTTCCCCTGGCGGACGTCACGGCTCCGTGGGCGCCGAGCAACAGGACGCGCCGCCGGGAACCCGGACGGCCCCGCAGGCGTGTCCCCCGGTACCAGCAGCACACCGGGGGAGAAGACGATGCCCGACCCGTCCTGGCAGGCGATGCAGCAAGCTCAGCAGGCCCAGCAGATCCACCAGAACCACGTACGCCACCACCGCGCGGCGCACGACATGGCCCGGGCCCACGCCCGTCACACCGGGGCGCCCCACACGCACCGCCCCGTGCCGCACACCGGCGCCCGGGGCGGCGGCCTGCGCGGCCTCCTGGTCCTGATCGTCATCGTCGGGGTCGTGGTCTACGTCGCCCACGACCCCGAACTCCGCACCGCGGTGGGGAACTTCGCCCGCAACCTCCTGGCGCACGTCCAGAGCGACTGATCCGGTCCGGCGAACGCGGGGCCGTGACACATGCGGCTCCGCCGCGCGGGCGCGACCAGCCACGAATCACCCGCACCCTCCGCGCAACCTCAAGCGGTTGCGGCGGGCGGAGTCAATTGCCGAGCCAGCCACGTCGGCACCCCCCCGAGCAACCGGAACAACCGTCCCGCCTCCGCCCGCAACCGAGTCGCCTCCGGCTCGGCCTCGGCATCCGCGAGCGAGGCCAATGCCGGAGCCGTGCCCACCAAGTACCCCAACTCCTCCCGGATCCGCAGGGATTCGGCGAACCCGTGCCGTGCCTCGGCCAACTCACCGTCCCGCAGGGCGAGTCCGGCCAGGTGCCGCCAGGTGAAGGAGAGCAGGAGCGGGTCGCCCTGGGCGACAGCGCCCGCGTGGGCACGCCGGTACGCGGCCCGCGCGGCCTGTGGCGACTGCGCGAGGTTCTCGGCGAGCAGCCCGCGCCGGAAGTCCAGCAGCGCCCGCCCCGGCGCCCCCGGGGCGATCAGCGCGGCGGCCCGCCCGAGCGCGGCCCGCGCCTCGTCCGCCCGGTCGCGCACCCCGAGCAGCGTGGCCGCGTACGCGAGCTGCCCGCGCTCACAGGCCGCCGCCCCGCGCTCGTCGTCGCTCTGGGCCACCGCCTCCGCCGTCCGCAGCGCGTCCTCCGCCTCGGCCCAGCCCTGCTCGGTGTACAGGCACCGCTCCACGAGGAGCGAGGCTCTCTGCAGTGCGGGACCCGCCGTCCCGGGCTGGAGCAGTGCGGCCGCGTCGACCCAGCAGGCGCGCGAGCGCAGCCGCCATACCGCGGTCTGGAGTGGATCGTTCCCTGCGTTCGTTCCGGAACCAGACATGGCGGTATGCGCCACGTTGCCCTCCCCGAGCACGCCATTGAGCTGTTGAGTGGTGGCATCTCAGCACGGATCGCGGCGCCCGGCCAAGGGGGTGGGTGAAGGATTTCACAAAGTCGTGGGACTGGTGCGGCACTTGCTGACACGCGCCGCACGGACCCGTGACCTCAGCTCATGCGCAACGCGAGGAAGAAGTCGAGCTTGTCCTCGAGGCGGGAGAGGTCCCGGCCCGTCAACTGTTCGATGCGGCCCACCCGGTAGCGCAGTGTGTTGACGTGCAGGTGGAGCCGCGTGGCGCAGCGCGTCCAGGAGCCGTCACAGTCGAGGAACGCCTCCAGGGTGGGGATGAGTTCGGCGCGGTGGCGGCGGTCGTAGTCCCGGAGCGGGTCGAGCAGGCGCGCGGTGAAGGCACGGCGTACGTCGTCCGGCACGAAGGGCAGCAGGAGGACGTGCGAGGCCAGCTCCTGGTGTCCGGCCGCGCAGACCCGGCCGGGGCGGGCGGCGGCGACCCGGCGCGCGTGCCGGGCCTCCTCCAGGGCGCCACGCAGCCCCTCGGCGGAGTGCACGGCGGCGCTGACGCCGAGCGTGAGCCGCCCGTCGTCGTTCAGGCCGGCCGACAGCGGGTCGCGTACGGCCTCCAGGAGGGCGTCCGCGAGGATGCCCGACTCGGAGCCGTCGTGTTCCGCGGAGACCGCCGGAAGGGGGACGAGCGCGATCGCCTCCTCACCCGTATGGGCGACGGCGATCCGGTCGGAGTGCTCGGGGCCGCTGGTCAGCGGGTCGACGAGGATCTCCTCCAGGAGCGACTGGGCGACCGGCCCGCCCTCGACCTCGCCGCCGTCCCACTCGACGCGGGCCACCACCACCTGCCAGTGCGGTGCGGCGCCGAGCCCGGGCAGCAGCACCGGCGCGGCGACGCGCAGCCGGGCCGCGATCTCCGCGGGTGCCGCCCCCGTCTGCACCAGTTCGAGGACCTCCTGCGCGAGCCGGCGCCGTACCGTGCGCGCCGCGTCCCGCCGGTCCCGCTCGACCGCGATCAGCTGGGTGACTCCCTGGAGCAGGTCGAGCCGCTCCGCGGGCCAGTCCCCGGCGTCCGCCTCGACCGCGAGCAGCCAGTCGGAGAGCACCGTCTCGCGCACATCGCGGGAGGCGGCCGCGGAGCGCCCGGAGGAGCGGATCGGGAAGAGGGAGTAGGTCGTCGTGCCCACGAGCACCCGGTGCGGTCCGCGCCGCCCGGTGCGCGCCGCCGCGAGGTGCTCCGCGGCCAGCTTCGCGGACACGTCCGCGGGCAGCGCGGCCCCGGCGAGCTTCGAACCGGCGATGGGGCGTCCGGTGGGGGAGAGCACCCAGGCCCGCAGGTCCAGGTCGGTGCCGAGCAGGTCGAGGACCACGTCGGGGCCGCCGCCCGCCGGGCCGGACGTCATCATCCGCCGGTGCCGGTCCACCACGGCCGCGAGGTCCCCGGCGCGCTCGCCCGAGACCTGTCGTACGACATGCTCGGTGATCGTCGCGAACGCCACCGACTCGTGCACGGCGAACAGCGGCAGCCGGTGCCGGACGCAGGCCAGGACGAGGTCCTCCGGGACGTCGCCGAGCTCCGCCTCACCGGCGGCGAGGGCCGCGACCCCGGCCGCCGCCAGGATCCGTACGAAGGGCTCGGAGTCCGCGGCGTCGTGCCGCCAGGCGAGCCCGGTGAGGACCAGCTCGCCGCCGGAGAGGTAGCGGCTGGGGTCCTTGAGGTCCGTGGTCATCACACCGCGTACGGTGCGGTCCAGTTCGTCCTCGCCGCCGAGCAGCCGCAGGCCCAGCGCGTCGGTGTCCAGCAGTGCGCGCAGCCGCATTCTCGTCGCCGCCGTTCTTGTCTCGAAATCTACGATGGATCTGAAGGTGAGCAATGGGCGAGCGGGTCCGCGAGCCGTACTCCCTGGTCCCAGCGTGTGCTGGATGTTTCCTGTCGTTTCCAGAGGAAAACGAGGAGGTTACTGATGGCCTCCGTTCATACGAATCTACAAGATGACCGCCCTGGCCAGCCAACTCCTTCATGGTTTCGGTGACTGACCCCGGTGGAGGACAGCGCGGTGTACTGACCTCACTCCACGTGAACAACTCATGAACGAGCCCGGGCCGCCGCACACGATCTGGCTTGATCAGAACGACCCACGATACGAAGAAGAGAGCCACTCATGGACTTCCTTCGCCCCGCCAGCTGGGAGGAGGCGCTCGCCGCGAAGGCCGAGCACCCCACCGCTGTGCCGATTGCGGGTGGCACCGATGTGATGGTCGAGATCAACTTCGATCACCGCCGGCCCGAGTACCTCCTCGACCTGAACCGCGTCGGCGAGCTCAGCGAGTGGGAGGTCGGCGAGGAGAGCGTGCGCCTGGGCGCCTCCGTCCCCTACACCCGGATCATGGAGAACCTGCGCGGCGAGCTCCCCGGCCTGGCCCTGGCCTCCCACACCGTGGCCTCTCCCCAGATCCGCAACCGCGGCGGCGTCGGCGGCAACCTCGGCACCGCCTCCCCGGCCGGCGACGCCCACCCCGCCCTCCTCGCGGCCGGCGCCGAGGTCGAGGCCGAGTCCGTACGGGGATCGCGTCTGATCCCGATCGACGCGTTCTACACCGGCGTGAAGCGCAACGCGCTCGCGCCCGACGAGCTGATCCGCGCCGTCCACATCAAGAAGGCCGACGGCCCCCAGCAGTACTCCAAGGTCGGCACCCGCAACGCCATGGTGATCGCGGTCTGCGCCTTCGGCCTGGCCCTGCACCCCGAGACCCGTACGGTCCGCACCGGCATCGGCTCCGCCGCGCCCACGCCGGTCCGTGCCAAGGCCGCCGAGGAGTTCCTGAACGCGGCGCTCGACGAGGGCGGCTTCTGGGACAACGGCAAGATCATCACCCCGTCGGTCGCCAAGCAGTTCGCGGACCTCTGCTCCGCCGCCTGCAACCCGATCGACGACGTCCGGGGCACCGCGAGCTACCGGCGCCACGCGGTCGGCATCATGGCCCGCCGCACCCTGACCTGGACCTGGGAGTCGTACCGCGGCACTGACGGCCAGACCCATCAGAAGGGGAGTGTCGCGTAATGCGTGTCAATTTCACGGTCAACGGCCGTCCCCAGGAAGCCGACGACGTGTGGGAGGGCGAGTCCCTGCTGTACGTGCTGCGCGAGCGCCTGGGCCTGCCCGGCTCCAAGAACGCCTGCGAGCAGGGCGAGTGCGGTTCCTGCACGGTCCGCCTGGACGGCGTGCCGGTGTGCTCGTGTCTGGTCGCGGCCGGCCAGGTCGAGGGCCGCGAGGTCGTCACCGTCGAGGGCCTCGCGGAGTTCGCCAAGCAGCGCGCGGAGCACGGCGGTTGCGCCACCGGCTCCTGCGGCACCTCGCTGGACGAGGCCAGGCGCTGGGAGTCGAAGCCCCAGGACTCCCACACCGGCGAGGGCGGAGAACTCTCCCCGATCCAGCAGGCGTTCATCGACGCCGGTGCCGTCCAGTGCGGCTTCTGCACCCCGGGTCTGCTGGTCGCCGCCGACGAGATGCTGGAGCGCAACCCCACGCCGACCGACGCGGACATCCGCGAGGCGCTCTCCGGCAACCTGTGCCGGTGCACCGGCTACGAGAAGATCATGGACGCGGTCCGCCTCGCGGCCGCCCGGCAGTCCGAGGCGGTCTGACCATGGGAACCACGGGTACACCCACCAACCTCACGCAGGGCTCCAGGACCAGGGGCGGCATCGGCGAGTCGACACTCCGCCCGGACGGCATCCTCAAGGTCACCGGCGAGTTCGCCTACTCGTCCGACATGTGGCACGAGGACATGCTCTGGGGCCAGATCCTGCGCTCCACGGTCGCCCACGCCGAGATCGTCTCCATCGACACCGGCGAGGCCCTCGCGACGCCCGGCGTCTACGCCGTCATGACGTACGACGACCTGCCGACCGAGGTGAAGAACTACGGCCTGGAGATCCAGGACACCCCGGTCCTCGCGCACGGCAAGGTCCGCCACCACGGTGAGCCGGTCGCGATCGTCGCCGCCGACCACCCGGAGACCGCGCGCCGCGCCGCCGCCAAGATCAAGGTGGAGTACCGCGAACTCCCGGTCATCACCGACGAGGCGTCCGCGACCGCGCCGGACGCGATCCTCATCCACGAGAACCGCGACGACCACCACATCGGCCACGTCCCGCACCCCAACATCGTGCACCGCCAGCCGATCGTCCGCGGCAACGTCGAAGAGGCCGCCAAGAAGGCCGACTTCGTCGTCAAGGGCGAGTACACCTTCGGCATGCAGGACCAGGCGTTCCTGGGCCCCGAGTCCGGTCTCGCCGTGCCCGCCGAGGACGGTGGCGTCGACCTCTACATCGCCACCCAGTGGCTGCACTCCGACCTGCGCCAGATCGCGCCCGTCCTCGGCCTGCCCGAGGACAAGGTCCGGATGACGCTCTCGGGCGTCGGCGGCGCGTTCGGCGGACGCGAGGACCTGTCGATGCAGATCCACGCCTGTCTGCTCGCCCTGCGCACCGGCAAGCCCGTCAAGATCGTCTACAACCGTTTCGAGTCCTTCTTCGGGCACGTCCACCGCCACCCCGCGAAGCTCTACTACGAGCACGGGGCGACCAAGGACGGCAAGCTCACCCACCTGAAGGCCCGGATCGTCCTGGACGGCGGCGCCTACGCCTCCGCCTCCCCCGCGGTCGTCGGCAACGCCTCCTCGCTGGGCGCGGGCCCGTACGTCGTCGACGACGTCGACATCGAGGCCATCGCCCTCTACACCAACAACCCGCCCTGCGGCGCCATGCGCGGCTTCGGCGCGGTCCAGGCCTGCTTCGCCTACGAGGCCCAGATGGACAAGCTCGCCGACGAAGTGGGCATGGACCGGGTGGCCTTCCGTCAGCTCAACGCGATGGAGCAGGGGACCGTCATGCCGACCGGGCAGGTCGTCGACTCGCCGGCCCCGGTCGCCGAACTCCTGCGCCGGGTCAAGGCGATGCCCATGCCGCCGGAGCAGCAGTGGCTCACCGCCGGCGAGGGGGCCGACGTACGGCAGCTGCCGGGCGGCCTCTCCAACACCACGCACGGCGAGGGCGTCGTACGCGGTGTCGGCTACGCCGTCGGCATCAAGAACGTCGGCTTCTCCGAAGGCTTCGACGACTACTCGACGGCCAAGGTCCGCATGGAGGTCGTCGGCGGCGAGCCGGTCGCGACCGTGCACACCGCGATGGCGGAGGTCGGCCAGGGCGGTGTCACCGTCCACGCGCAGATCGCCCGCACCGAGCTGGGCGTCACCCAGGTGACCATCCACCCGGCCGACACCCAGGTGGGCAGCGCCGGTTCGACGTCCGCGTCCCGGCAGACGTACGTCACCGGTGGCGCCGTCAAGAACTCCTGCGAGCTCGTCCGCGAGAAGGTCCTGGAGCTGGGCCGCCGCAAGTTCGGTACGTACCACCCCGCTTGGGCGACCGCGGAGCTGCTCCTGGAGGGCGGCAAGGTCGTCACCGACGGCGGCGAGGTCCTCTCCGACCTGGTGGACGTGCTCGGCGACGAGTCCGTCGAGATCGAGGCCGAGTGGCGGCACCGCCCGACCGAGGCCTTCGACCTCCGCACCGGACAGGGCTTCGGCCACGTCCAGTACACGTTCGCCGCGCACCGCGCGGTGGTCGAGGTCGACACCGAACTCGGGCTGGTCAAGGTCATCGAGCTGGCCTGCGCCCAGGACGTCGGCAAGGCGCTCAACCCGCTGTCCGTCGTCGGCCAGATCCAGGGTGGCACCACCCAGGGCCTGGGCATCGCGGTCATGGAGGAGATCATCGTCGACCCCAAGACCGCGAAGGTGCGCAACCCCTCCTTCACGGACTATCTGATCCCCACGATTCTCGACACGCCGACCATCCCGGTCGACGTGCTCGAACTCGCCGACGACCACGCCCCGTACGGGCTCCGTGGCATCGGCGAGGCCCCGACCCTGTCGTCCACCCCGGCCGTCCTCGCGGCGATCCGGAACGCGACGGGTCTGGAGCTCAACAGGACGCCGGTACGTCCCGAGCATCTGACCGGCAAGTAACCCTCTGTTCGTCTCGGGCCGTCCCCCGGGTCGTGCACCTTCCCAAATCCCGCAGCGACCACCGTGGTCGCTGACGCGGGTGCCCCTGTGAACCTTGGGAGATGGCACCATGACCCAGCAGTCAGTGGAGCCCAGGACCGTCGCCGACGACGCGGGTGCGGGTACCCGCGTCCCGGCCGGGCGGTCCTGGCTCGACCGTTACTTCCACATATCCCAGCGGGGATCCACGGTCGCGCGTGAGGTGCGCGGCGGCGTCACCACCTTCATGGCGATGGCGTACATCCTCCTGCTCAACCCCCTGATCCTGTCCGGCAAGGACGCGGCGGGGCACACGCTCGGCCAGAACGCGCTGATCACCGCGACCGCGTTCGCGGCGGCCTTCAGCACGCTCCTGATGGGCTTCTTCGGCAAGGTGCCCCTGGCCCTCGCCGCCGGACTCTCCGTCTCCGGAGTGCTCTCCTCGCAGGTCGCCCCGCAGATGACCTGGCCGCAGGCCATGGGCATGTGTGTGATGTACGGAGCGGTCATCATGCTCCTGGTCGTCACCGGCCTGCGCGAGATGATCATGAACGCGATCCCGCTGGCGCTGAAGCACGCCATCACCATGGGCATCGGCCTGTTCATCGCGCTGATCGGCTTCTACAAGGCCGGTTTCGTGCACCAGGGGAAGTCCACCCCGGTCACCCTCGGCCCGGCCGGTGAACTCGCCGGCTGGCCGGTCCTGCTCTTCGCCGCCACGCTGCTCGCCATCTTCATGCTCCAGGCGCGCGGCATCCCCGGCGCGATCCTGATCGGCATCGTCGGCGGCACCGTACTCGCCGTGGTCCTCAACGCCCTCGGCGTCATCGCCCCCAAGCAGTGGGCGAGCGGTGCCCCCGAACTGCACGGCAGCGCGGTCTCGATGCCGGACTTCTCACTCTTCGGCAAGGTCGAGTTCGGCGGCTGGGGCGACGTCGGAGTGATGACGGTCGGCATGATCGTCTTCACGCTCGTCCTCGCCGGGTTCTTCGACGCGATGGCCACCATCATCGGCGTCGGCACGGAGGCCAAGCTCGCCGACGCGCAGGGCCGGATGCCGGGCCTGTCCAAGGCGCTGTTCATCGACGGCGCGGGCGGAGCGGTCGGCGGGGTCGCGGGCGCGTCGGGCCAGACGGTCTTCGTCGAGTCCGCGACCGGGGTCGGCGAGGGTGCCCGTACGGGCCTCTCCTCCGTCGTCACGGGTCTGTTCTTCGCGGCCTGTCTCTTCTTCACCCCGCTGACGGCGATCGTCCCCGGCGAGGTCGCGGCGGCGGCACTGGTCGTCATCGGCGCCATGATGATGATGAACGCCCGCCATGTGGACTGGGCCGACCGCGCCACCGCGATCCCGGTCTTCCTGACCGTCGTCGTGATGCCGTTCACGTACTCCATCACCGCGGGCGTCGCGGCCGGAGTGCTGTCGTACGTCGCCATCAAGATCGCCCAGGGCAAGGCCCGGGAGATCGGGGCGTTCATGTGGGGCCTGGCGGCGATCTTCCTCGTCTTCTTCGCCCTGAATCCGATCGAGAGCTGGATGGGCGTGCACTGACACGCCCCTTCCGGTCGACGACCCTCCACGCACCCCCTGTTAAGGAGACCGAGACATGCTGGACATCGCCGAAGAGCTGCACCGGTGGGTCGAGCAGGGACGCGACTTCGCCGTGGCCACCGTGGTGGCCGTCAGCGGCAGCGCGCCCCGCCGGCCCGGCGCCGCACTCGCCGTCGACTCCGACGGCACGGCGATCGGCTCGGTCTCCGGCGGGTGCGTGGAGGGCGCGGTCTACGAACTGTGCCGGCAGGCGCTCGAGGACGGCGAGAGTGTCCTGGAGCGCTTCGGATACAGCGACGAGGACGCCTTCGCCGTCGGTCTGACCTGTGGCGGCATCATCGACATCCTCGTCACGCCGGTCCGGGCGGGCGACCCCGCCCGGCCGGTGCTCGGCTCCGCGCTGGCCGCCGCCGCGAGGGGGGAGGCGGCGGCGGTCGCGCGGATCGTCGGCGGTCCCGCCGAACTGTGGGGCCGGGCGCTGCTCGTCCGCCCCGACGGCTCGTACGAGGGCGGCTTCGGCGCCCATCCCGAGCTGGACCGCACGGTGGTCGGCGAGGCGGGCGCCTTCCTGGACGCGGGCCGCACCGGCATCCTGGAGCTCGGAGAGCAGGGCTCTCGTTGCGGAGCACCGCTCACGGTTCTCGTCGAGTCGTCCGTGCCGCCCCCGCGCATGATCGTGTTCGGCGCGATCGACTTCGCGTCGGCGCTGGTCCGCATGGGCAAGTTCCTCGGATACCGCGTCACGGTGTGCGACGCCCGCCCGGTCTTCGCGACCGCCACCCGCTTCCCCGACGCCGACGAGATCGTCGTCGAGTGGCCCCACACGTACCTGGAGCGCACGGAGGTGGACGCCCGGACCGTCCTGTGTGTCCTCACCCACGACGCCAAGTTCGACGTACCGCTGCTGCGGCTCGCGCTGCGGCTTCCGGTCGCGTACGTCGGCGCGATGGGCTCCCGGCGCACGCACCTGGACCGCAACGACCGCCTGCGCGAAGTAGGCGTCACCGAGCTGGAGTTGGCGCGTCTCAGGTCCCCCATCGGCCTCGACCTGGGCGCCCGCACCCCGGAGGAGACGGCGCTGTCCATCGCCTCGGAGATCGTGGCCGACCGGCGCGGGGGGAGCGGGGTGTCGCTCACCGGGGCACACACGCCGATCCACCACGACGCGACGTCGGTTCCGGCGCGGCGGATCGGGTCGGTGGCCTGAGCCGGGTCGGGGGAGTGTCGGGGGGAGCGCGGGGGTGATGCGGCCGCCGGTCGGCTACTGGGGGGCCGCGCCCGGCAGTTCCTGGTCCCCGGAGGTGAGTTCGTCGAGGTCTCGGGCGAACTCCTCGGTGTCCAGGAACGGAAGGTCCAGGACGTCGGTGGGCAGGCCTGTCGGGCTCTCCGGGCCGAGCAGTGGCTGCTCGGTCCAGATGCACTTTCCGGTCGCGGTGTAGCGGGTGCCCCAGCGCCGGGAGAGCGCGGTGACGAGTTGCAGTCCGCGTCCGCCTTCGTCGGTCTCCGACGCCCGGCGGATGCGCGGCATGGTCAGACTCCCGTCGAAGACCTCGCAGACCAGCTCGGGGCCGTGCAGCAGGCGTAGCCGCACGGGTCCCTTCGCGTGGCGCACGACGTTGCCGACCAGCTCGCTGGCGAGGAGTTCCGTCGTCGGCGTCAGGGCGTCCAAACCCCAGGTGTGAAGCTGCTCGCGAATGTGGCCGCGGGCCTGCCCGGCCGCTCGCGGGTCTTCGGGGAGCAGCCAGGAAGCCATGTCGTCATCGGTCAGCGCGTGGAGGCGGGCGATGAGGAGGGCCGCGTCATCGGCGGTGGAGTGCTCGGCGGGGAGCAGTCCTGCGGTGACGGTGTCGCAGAGGCGCTCCAGATCGGCGGACACCTCACCGGGACCCTCGTGCGCGGCCCGCAGCAGCCGGGCGAGTTCGGCCATGCCGTCGTCGATCTCGCGGGTGGCCGACTCGACCAGGCCGTCGGTGTAGAGGACGAGCAGGCTCCCGTCCGGCACCCTCATCTCGAAGGTCTCGAAGGGCGGCTCCGCCGCGCCGAGCGGCGGATCGGGGGCGACCTCGGGGAAATGCACACTGCCGTCGGGGTGGACCACGGCGGGCGGGGGATGCCCGGCGCGGGCGACGGAGCAGATCTGGGTCGTGGAGTCGTACAGCGCGTACAGACAGGTGGCGTAGGACTCCTCCGCCATGCCGCCGACGATGTCGTTGAGGTGACTCATGATCTCGTCGGGGGGAAGCTCGAGGTCGGCCAGGGTGTGCACCGCTGTGCGCAGCCGCCCCATGGTGGCCGCCTCGGGCAGCCCGTGGCCCATCACATCACCGACGACCAGGGCGACCCGCCCCCCGGAGAGAGGAATGATGTCGTACCAGTCGCCGCCGACGTCCATGCCCTGTCCGGCGGGGAGATAACGGGCGGCAGCGGTGCACGCGGGCAGTTCGGGCAGGCCGCTGGGGAGCAGACTGCGCTGGAGTTCCTGAGAACGGGTGTGCTCGGCGTCGTAGAGCCGGGCCCGCTCCAGGGCCTGCGCGACGAGGGCGCTGATGGTGGTCAGCAGGGTGCGCTCCTCGTCGCTGAGACGGCGCGGCCGGTCGAAGGAGACCACGCACACCCCGAACGTGTGCCCGGACGCGGTCAGCGGCATGAACGCCCAGGCCTGTTTGCCCGCCTGGGGCGGCCGGGCGGCGAGTTCGGGGTAGCGGGACGTGTACTCGGCGCGCGAGGAGAGGAACAGCGGCGTGCCGCTCAGGATCGGGTCCCAGACCGGGTCGCGGGCCACCCGCGCACGGCCGTTGATCGTGTCGAGGAAGGCGGGCGGGTAGCCGACGGCCCCGACGTTGTACACCCGGTCGTCCTCGATGGCCTGCACCACGAGACCGGTGGCGCCGAACGGCGGCAGCACGCGCCGTGCGACGGCGTCCACCACGTCCCGTGAGGTCGTCGCCTTGGCGAGGGACGCGGTCAGCTCGGCGATCCGGGCGGCGCGCTCGGCGGCGGCCTGCTCGGCGGCGGACCGTTCGTCCTCGTGCCGCCGGATCTCGGTCACGTCGGTGAAGTAGAGGGTGAGGCCGTCGGGTCCCGGGACCAGCCGCAGGTGGAGGCGGCGCCCGGTGTCCGGAGTATCCATGTCGAAGCCGGCGGGCTGCTGCGCGGCGGCGGCCTCCCGGCAGCGCTTCTCCAGATCGGGGACCTGCCGGACGGAGGGAAGCTCCCACAGGACGCGGCCGAACAGCTCCTCCTCGGAGGAGCCCAGCATGTGTTCGGCCGCCAGGTTCAGGAAGGTGATCCGCCAGCGGTCGTCCACGGCGAGGAAGCCGTCACTCATGTGGCGAAGAGCCCGGCTGAGCGCGTCGCGTGCGGAGCGGGACTCGTTGCTCTCCCATCCCACCCCGATCATCCGTACGGGTTCGCCCTGAGCGTTGTAGGTCGCCCGGGCGCGGGCCTGGGTCCATCCGTAGGTGCCGTCCAGCCGGCGCACCCGGTACTCGGCCTCGAACACCGTACGGTCCCGGAGTGCCTTCTCCGCCGCTCCCAGGGTCGGCGCCAGGTCGTCGGGGTGGACGATCCGCATCCAGTTCTCGATCCGGCCGGTGAACTCGGCCGGCCTGGTGCCGTAGAGCTCAAGGGCGGCCTCGTCCCAGACCAGTTCGCCGGTCTCGATGTTCCAGTCCCACGAGCCGACCCGGACCTCTTCCAGAGCCTGCCGCAGCCGGTCACCGCTCAGTTCCTCCCGGGGCGGCCGAGCGGGCGGCGGTGCCTGCTGCATGCGCTCCTCGGTCCAGGCGATCACGGCCTGCAGGAAACCCCACTGCTCGACGGTGGGCTCCCCCTGGGCGCCCATCACCACGGTGAGCGCGCCGATACCGCGGTCGCCGCTGAACACCGGAACGGCCGCCAGCCCGGTCCCGGGCCAGGAGACCGCACCGGATCCGGGCTGTTCGCCGGAGCCCGGCGCGATCCACACACCCCGGCCCTGGTGCAGGGCCTGGGCCGGGGCCAGCGGGCCTTCCTGGTCGATGATCTCCCAGGGCCGGGTGAGGACCGCGGGAAGGCCGGTCGCCGACACCAGGCGCAGCGCGGACATGGGGCCCCGCAGATGGATCATTCCCCCCAGGGCACCCAGCTCCCCCACCGCGTGCTGGAGCGCCAGCCGGAAGATCTCACTCTCCGTGACACCAGGGTCCACCGCGCTGAGCAGAGCCAGCCGTGTATTCATGATGTAAAGACTACAATTTTCCCGTTTCATGCAGGGGCACGCGACCCGCCGCGAGCACGGAGCGTCAGGATCCAGACCGCAGCAGCCTTTCCACCGCTCGCCCGAACATCCACCGCCCCACCCACCCCAGCGGCCGGTCGAAGAACCGCGGCAGCCACCGTACGTTCAGATCCTCCCGCCAGAGCACCCGCGAGCCCCCGCCCGCCACCGGACGGACCTCGACCTCGGCCCACCCCGTGACGAACGTGCCGCGCTTGACCAGCCGGCACCTTCCCGCGCCCCCGTCCCGGGGTGGCCGCCAGGTGACGACCTCCATCGGGTCGTCGAAGACCAACGGGCCCACCCCCGACCGCGCGACGAACACCGTGCCCTCGCCGGTCGGCGGCGGCGTGCGCACGGTGACCCGGGTCAGCGGGACGACGGCGGCATGCCGGGGCCAGTCGGTGAGGCGACGCCAACTCTCTTCGACGGGAGAAGGGGACACGCGTTCCAGCTGGAAGAGGACCACGGCCCGATCGTAGGCGGCCCGAACGGCCACCCCCCACGACCGGCAGCCGCGCACGCACGGAAGGGGCCGTGGCGGTGCGTCGCAAGCCCGTCGCTTACGTTCGGATCGAGCAGCGGCTCCCTTGCCCGGCCCACGTCTGATCCGGCGGCGACGGGCTCGACGCACCGGCACGGCCCCGACCCACCCACGACCCCGCGGGTCAGCGCGGCGTGGCCGCGTCCGTTTTCCGACGGTGCCGCCCCACGTCGTAGAGCTGCCCGAAGTACGGCCCCTCAACGTCGTCGGCGTCGAGAGCGGCCAGGATCTCGTCCCCGCGGGGATCGTCCCGCAGGGCCAACTGCACGGCCGCGGTGACCCGTACGTCCTCCGTCTCGTCGGTGAGGCACGCCGCGAGCGCGTCCGAGGCCTCGGAATCCGCGGGCGCGGAGACCAGTGCGGCGCAGGCCCCCCGGCGGACCTCGGCCGCCTCGTCCCGGGTGCATGCGAGGACTGTGGCCAGGGCGTCACGGCGCCCGGCGTCGACTCCGTACCGCAGACCGAAGACCGCCCACCCCCGGACCCCGCTGTCGGCATGCCGGGCGAGGTCGTGCAGGGGTCGCTCGGCACGGGGATCCAGGGCGCCGGACAGTCCCGCGGTCAGGGGCCGCAGCACGCGCGGATCCGGTTCGCGCGCGGCCCACGGCAGGAAGAGATCGACCAGCGGGGCGTCGAACGGTGCCGCGTCGCTGTAGTCGAAGAGGTTGAACAGCCGGAGCACTTCCGCGCCGAAGTACCGCTCCCGCGGGTCCGGCCGGTCCCGCAGGGCGGCGGACATGTCCCACGTGGCGCGATCGCGGCGCTGTTGGAGGACATCCGTCGTCACCCACCAGATCTCGTGGTCGACGTCCGGTTCGGCCAGCGCCCTCGACAGCAGCTCGGTGAACGGGGTCCTGATGCCGTACCGGGGCTCCAGCGCCGTCAGGATCGCGCTGTGCCCGGTACGGACCGTCAGGCCGGTCAGTGTCAGCTCCTCGACGCTCACCCCGTGCTCGTCACGAACCGTCTCGCGCCGCACCGTTCCCGCCGAACCGCTCCTGCGGCGCAGCTCGGCCACGGCACCCGTCTCGTGCCAGGACCGGGCCAGCGCGAGGGCGTCGCGTCCTTCACGGTCCTTGTGCCACAGCTGCGCCCCATGGTTGATGAGCGCGTTCACGATGTCGGAGGCGCCGCGGTCGACCGCCCGCAGCAGCGGGGTGTGGCCGTCCATGACCCGGTCCAGCCGGGCGGAGCGCATCAGGACCTCGACCGTGGCCAGGTCGAAGCCGTCCACCGCCAGGCAGAGCGCGGGCGTGCCCCGGTCGTCGACGGCGTCGGGATCGGCACCGGCGTCCAGCAGGGCCGTCACCGCCTTCACGTCCCCACTCCGCACCGCCGCCGTCAGCGACTCCCCACCCATACGCCCCTCGCTTCCCGCACCAAAGCCGCACCCCACGGCATGAGGCCGACAGCACGAAGCCGACGACACGAGGCCGACAGCACCCGATGCTAACCGCGCCGCCCGACCGCCCGCCCGTAGATTTCGGCCCGGCCACAGGCAACTCCCGCTCGCCCCCGTGCTGTTGACACACCGTCCGCCAGCCACCAGGCTATCCGGGGAGTGATCCCCGTTTGCACTGCGTCCCCGTGATCAACCGGTCCAGAGAGCAGGAGTCCACGTGCCGGACCAGCCCTACGTCATCGACCCCGCGGGCGCCGACCTCCACGGCGAGGCGGATCTGCTGCGCGAGCGCGGTGCCGCGGCCCTCATCGAACTGCCGGGCGGGATAAGGGCCTGGGCGCCCACCCAGTACGAGATCCTCAAGCGGCTCCTGGCCGACGACCGGGTGTCCAAGGACCCCAACCAGCACTGGCCCGCCTGGATCAGCGGCGAGTACCGCGAGAGCTGGATCACCCTCTGGGTCGGCGTGACCAACATGTTCACCGCGTACGGCGCCGACCACCGCAGGCTGCGCAAACTCGTCTCGCCCGCGTTCACCAAACGCCGTACGGACGCGCTCAAGCCCCGCATCGAGGAACTCGCCGCCACGCTGCTCGACCGGATGGCCGAGGCCCCCGACGGGCGGGTCGACCTCCGGTCCGCCTACGCGCACCCGCTCCCGATGCAGGTGATCTGCGAGCTGTTCGGCCTGCCCGAGGACCGGCGCGCCGACACCGCGCGCCTCATCGAGGCCAACATGGACACCACCATCACCCCCGAACAGGCCATGGCCACCTACCGGGAGATCCACGAACTGCTCGCCGGACTGGTCGCCGCCAAGCGTGAGCGGCCGGGCGACGACCTGACGACCGCCCTGATCGCGGCCCGGGACGAGGAGGGTTCGCAGCTCGCCGAGAGCGAACTGATCGACACCCTCCTCCTCGTCATCGGCGCGGGCCACGAGACCACGGTCAACCTGATCGGCAACGCGGTCCACGCCCTGCTGACCCACCCCGAGCAGCTGCTCCGGGTGCGCAGCGGCGAGATCCCCTGGAGCGAGGTGATCGAGGAGACCCTCCGCTGGGCCCCCTCCATCGCCAACCTCCCGCTGCGGTACGCCGTCGAGGACATCAAGCTCCCCGACGGCACGCTGATCGCGCGGGGCGAGGCGATCCTGGCGACGTACGCGGCGGCCGGCCGCGACCCCCTGCGACACGGCGAGAGCGCGGGCCGCTTCGACCTCAGCCGCGCGGACAAGGAGCACCTCGCCTTCGGCCACGGCGTCCACTACTGCATCGGCGCCCCGCTGGCCCGCCTGGAGGCGTCCCTCGCGCTCCCCGCGCTCTTCGCCCGCTTCCCCGACCTGAGCCTCGACGACACCCACGGCCCGGCCCGCCTCGCCGAGTCCTTCATCGGCCACGGCTACCGGGTACTGCCGGTGCGGCTGGGCTGACGCGGGGCCGTCAGGGGCGGTAGACGGTACCGGGCTTCGCCTTCCCCGGCGCCAGCAGCTGCGGCACGGTCACGAACACGTACCGTTCCTAAAGACTGAGCGGGAGTGAGTCTTGTTGCCAAGACTGCTGCTCAGCCGTACGCCCCGAACGGTTTTGGGCGTACTGGTTCCCCGCGTGCGCTCCACATCCGGGCCCGGCGCATCGTGTGCGTGGTCCGGGAATGCGGGGGCTCGATGTGCCGCTTGCCGAGCAGGAAGAAGGTCGCCGGGACCTGCTTCTCCTTGAGGATGTCGAGGAGCTTGGCCGAGTTCTCGCTCGGCCCGGCGTCGAAGGTGAGCGCGATGCACTTGGCCTGGCGGCAGTCCACGGTCCCGAACTTCGCTGGGGCGTCGTCGGCGGCGGCCGCGCACCCCACTCGTTGTGCACCGCCATGCGGTGGGTGTTCACGTTACAGAAGCCCGCCAGGTTGACGCGGTCGGCGTGGGAGCTGGTCGGCGCCTCGGTGTAAAGCTGGGCGCGGGCGCCGTAGAGCCGGGCGCGGGCGCCGAGGCTCACCACGGCGCAGCGGCGACGGCGCACGGGGGCGTCCGGGGTCATGCGGTCTCCGTTCGTCCGGATTCGGGTGGCGGCCTCTTCGCTCTCCGGTCCTCCTGCAGATCGGTGTACGGGTCTTGTAGTGACATCCGCGCATTACCTAGGGTCGCTCCTGGCGCAAGCGCTTTCTGAAAGGGAGGGTCACTGGCAATGGCGCTCACCGCGATCGACGTGCGGGACCGCACAGACGTAAGAGACCGGACAGACGTAAAAGACACCTCCCTCGACCACAGCGACGTGGAAGACCAGCACGACCCCTCTCAGGAGCCCCAGTGACAGCCCGCAAGACCTTCCTCGCCGCGCTCGCCGACACCGGTGTCCCCCTCGACACCGCGTTCGTCGAGTTGCTCACCGCGACCGCCGAGACCAGCGCCAAGGCCGTCCTCGACGGGTACGGCGCCGATCTCGTCGAACTCCGTGACGGCGGCGAGGCCCGCGCGGCCACCCGTTCGCTGCGCACCCTCGTCTCGGTGTACGTGCACGAGGGCTCGGCGTACCACCACTCCGCCGCGCTCCTGGGCCCCGCCGCCGAACTCGCCGACGCGCTCGCCGAGGAGCAGTACGACAACGGGCTGTGGGAGCACGGGGCGGACGGCAACCCGGCGGACACCGCCTTCTCGATCGTCGACCTCAACCTGATCCACCACCTGCTCGACGAGGACGCCCACGAGCCGACCACCGGACTGCGGGCGACGATCGAGCGGATCCTGCGCCTGGCGGGCCCTTCCCTCGCCACCGGTGGCGTCCACACCGCCAACCACCGCTGGCTGGTCTGCGCGGCC
Source organism: Streptomyces sp. GbtcB7 (assembly GCF_019091445.1). Classification (NCBI taxonomy): domain Bacteria; kingdom Bacillati; phylum Actinomycetota; class Actinomycetes; order Kitasatosporales; family Streptomycetaceae; genus Streptomyces; species Streptomyces sp. GbtcB7. The sequence continues at coordinate 18,931 of NZ_JAGXJM010000002.1, read as the reverse complement.
CTCGCCCGCATCCACGCCCGCTGGCCCGACCCCGCCTACCCCGAGCGCATCGAGACCTGGCTCGCCGAGGGCATCGACCAGCTGCCCGGCGGCGAGTACAGCGAACGCAGCCCCAACTACTCGGCCGCGGTGACCAATCCGGCGCTCCTCGTACTGGGCCGCCACTACGGACGTACGGACCTCTACGCGAACGTACGCGACAACCTGGCCGCCAACCTCTACGTCATCGAGCCCAACGGCGAGGTGGAGACGGTCCATTCGCGCCGCCAGGACCAGACGAGGGTCCGCCATCTGCCCGAGTTCTGGCTCCAGTACCGGGAGATGGCGCTGCGCGACGGAGACGGACGCTTCGCGGCGGTGGCCGCGCTGCTCCAGGAGCGCGGCACCGACCAGACCTTCGGCGAGACCCCGATCGGCGAGCGCCTCGCCCAGGTCCTGGACCGGCCGGAGCTGGCCGCCCCCCTGCCCGAAGTGACCTCTCTGCCCGACGACTTCGAGCACCACGACGACAGCTGCCGCCTCGTCCGGGTCCGCCGCGGCACGCACACGGCGAGCATCTTCGGCGGAACCGACTTCCCGGAACTGCACGCCATCTCGTCCGGCCTGTCCACCAACCCGACCTTCTTCAAGATGCGCAAGGGCGCGGCGATCCTCGACTCGCTCCGGCTGGCCCCCCGGTTCTTCGCGCTCGGCCACTTCAGGGCGGAGGGACTGGAGCGCACGGACGACGGCTGGCGGCTGCACGCCGAGGTCCGCGGCGCCTTCCACCACCCGCTGCCCCCCGAGCACCGCTGCCCCGACGGCGCCTACCCCCTCACCGACGACAGCCGCTTCTGGTCCGCGATGGACTTCCCGCACCGCCCGAAGGAGTACCGCACGCTCCGCACCGAAGTCCTGGTCCGTGAGGTCGGCGGCGGAGCCTGGGACATCTCCTTCGACCTCTCGGGCGAGGGCTGCGCGAGCCCGCTCGCCCTCGAACTCTGCTTCCGCCCCGGCGGCACCCTGACCGGGGACGGCCTCGAACCCGTCCCCGGCTCCCCGGACACGTTCCAGCTCGTCTCCGGCGAGGCCACCTACACCGTCGGCACCGACCACATCACCTTCGGCCCCGGCAACGGCAAGGGCGGCCGCCAACCCGCGGTGGTCGACCCGGGCGAACGCTACGCCTGGCTGAGCGGCTCCCTGACCCCGGACGGGGTACGGGTGCTGATCACGGGGCGCTCACCGCTGACGTACCGGTTGACGCTGAGGTGACGTTCGGGAAGCACCCTGGCCCCGCGACCGGGGAGCGACGGATGCCGAGTGGACTGATCGCGCTGGCACTCGGCGGGTTCGGCATCGGTCTGACCGAGTTCCTGATCGCCGGGCTGCTGCCGCAGGTGGCGTCGAGTTTCGCGGTGTCCGAGGCGGCCGCAGGCCGACTGATCTCCGGGTACGCGTTGAGTGTCGCGATCGGCGCGATCGCGCTGACCGCGGCGACGGCGCGGCTGCCCCGCAAGGCGATCCTGGTCGGCCTGGTGGCGCTGTTCGTCATCGGCAACCTGTTGTCCGCTCTCGCGCCGAGCTATCCGGTGATGCTGCTCGGGCGGATCGTCGCGGCGTTGTGCCACGGCTCGTTCTTCGGTATCGGCTCACTGGTCGCCCGCAGTCTGGTCGCGCCGGAGAAGAAGTCCCGCGCGGTGGCGGTCATGTTCGCCGGGCTGACGGTCGCGAACGTGCTGGGTGTGCCGTTCGGTGCGCTGGTCGGCGAGCGCTGGGGCTGGCGAGCGGCCTTCTGGGCGGTCACCGGAATCGGCCTGCTCGCGCTGGCCGGAATCGTCGCCCTCGTCCCCGCCGACGCGGGAGAGACACGGCCGCCGACCGCGACGGGCCGCTCCGACCCGATCCCGGCCGACGGCTTGCGGGCCCAGTTCCGTGCCTTCCGGTCCTGGCAGGTCTGGCTGACCCTGACGGCCACCGCGCTCGGCTACGGCGGGATGTTCGGTGCGTTCACCTACATCGCCTACACGTTCACCGAGGTCGGCGGCTTCTCCCCGGCGGATGTCGCCTGGCTGCTGATGGTCTACGGCGTCGGTCTGGTCGTCGGGAACCTGGTCGGCGGGCGAGCGGCCGACCGCGACCGTGACCGCGCCCTGGTCCTCGCCCTGCTCGGACTCGCCATCACCCTGGCCGTGTTCGGTCTGCTCGCCGGCAACGGCATCGCGTCGGTGATACTGGTGTTTCTGATGGGGCTGTTCGGGTTCGCCAGTGTGCCCGGCCTGATCACTCGCGTCACCGACTTCGCCCACGGGGCGGCACTGGCCGCCAGTGCCAATGTGTCCGCGTCCAACATCGGCAACGCGCTCGGCGCCTGGCTCGGGGGCCTGGCCATCACCGCGGGCCTCGGCTACACGGCGCCGCTCTACGTCGGCGCCGGCATCGTCCTGATCTCCGTCGTCGTCATGGCCGTCGCCGCACACCAGGCTGCGCACGGAGCCCGCTAGGCCCTGTCGTCACATTCCCGTCTGCCCCGCGACGCCATGCACGCGCCCCCGAGTTCTCGGCTTCGCTCGAACAGGGAGGGACCCCCTTCGCCGCACCGGGCACAGACCCAAGTACATCCAGTACGAGGGCCTGTGCCCGGCACGCCGAGAGCACGCACCTGACGCCGCAGGGCCCGCCCTTCGGGCGGACGACGGGAATACGACGACAGGACCTAGCGGACCGCGTTGTTGAACTGTGAGGGGCGGACGAAGACCAGCGCCAGGACGCCCACCAGCGGCAGGGCGGTGACCTGCAGCAGCCCTGCCCGGCTCCAGCCGAAGGAGTCCACCAGGGCGGCGAAGAGCAGGCCCGAGAACGCCGCCGTTCCGTAGTAGCTGGTGACGAAGAGACCGGAGGCGCGTCCGATCTGCCCGGGACGGACGGCCCGCTGCATCGCGCTGTTGGTGTTGGGATAGATGAATCCCAGGCCGAAAGCACCCATCAGGAAGGCGAACACGCACTGCAGGCCGACTCCGGCATGCACCTCGTAGATGCACACGCTGATGGCGGAGACGGCCAGCATGCTCATGATCAGCAGGTTGCGCTGGTTCACGCGGTCGCCGAGCCAGCCGCCGAGAACGCCCAGCATGCCGCCGAAGCCGAGGAAGCTCATGGCCAGTGCGGCCTGCTCGGCGGTGTAGTGCAGCGAGGTGATGAGGAACGTCGGGTAGAGGCCGAGGAACCCGTAGATGGCCACACCGCTGACGATCGAGTGGACGGCCAGTGCGATGGTGTTGCGGTTGTAGGCGGAGGCCGGCATGTACTCGTAGGTCTTCGTCGAGACGGCCTTCTCGGCGGAGTGCTCGGTCAGGCCGGTTTTCACGAGGAACAGGGATGCGGCGGCGATCAGCAGCCCGGCCGTGCCGAACAGGTAGAAGGGCGAGTGCCAGGTGCCGTGCATGCTCATGAGCCTGACGCCGATGAGCGGGGCGATGAACACGCCGACGGAGTAGCCCATGCCGATGACGCCGAAGGCGAGGCCGCGCCGGTGGGCGAAGAAGGCGCCGATCGCTGCGAAGATGGCGGCGGACTGCATGCCCTCACCGAAGCCCGAGGTGACCCGGTACAGGGTCATGTCGGCGAAGCCGGTCGCCAGCGGCGTGGCCATCGTGCCCAGGGAGTAGATCACGATGCTGACCAGCAGCACGGTCTTGCGGCGGAAGCGGTCCAGGAGGTAGCCCGCGGGCAGGCCGGCCAGGGCCATGCCGAGGGTGAAGTTCGTCGCCAGCAGCCCGCCCTGCTCCAGGGAGAATCCGTACTCCGCACGGATGTTGGGCAACAGCGGGGGGAAGACCTGGCGGTCCATCGCGTTGACCATGTACGAGAGGACCACCAGCAGGAAGCCCACCCCGATCATGAGGCGGGAAATGGGGGCACGGCTGCTTTCCTGCATGTCGCCGGCGGGCACCGCACTGGTGTCGACTTGCGCTGCGTGAGTCATAGCGGCTCCTGGGAAGGAATGGGCCACGGCAGGCCGCGGCGGATCCATCGCCCGTACGGGGCCGTACGGGCGATGACGAGAAGCGGTGAGCTGAACACGGACTCGAGTCGACGACGGCAATGCAGCCGCCGACTGGCGGAATGCGGGCGACGGGCTGCCGCGCGGTCGGACACCGCATGCGGAATTCAGCCGTATATCGCCCGTCGGGGACGTCCGTGGCTATGGCGTCTTCGACAGCCGGACCTCGTGCGGACACTTGTCGGTCACACGGTCGGCGCTGGCAGAAACCATGAGGTGGAAATCTCTCGCGCGTCAAGATGTGAACACCGGATTTCTTCGGTGGTCCTCGTTTTCCTCGTGGTGACGGGATTCCTCGGCCCTGGGCGAGCCCTGCTGCGGGAGTGTCGGCGAGCGGGTGCACGCCGCACTCTTGACGTGTTGAAGACCTTCAGTGCTATCGTTAGCACCACGTGGCTGTGACAATGTGATTCGACGTGCCCCGACATCTCGTGACCCGTTTCAGGGGCGTACTGCGGCGCCTGCACCGACCACAAGTCGGTGAGCGCCGGCGATATCCGACCCGAGCCCAGCGACCCTCCACCCCACCCCTGGCGGCCGACGGTCCGACCGGACAAGCCGACGGCCGCCTGCCGGGTGGCGATCAGACCCGCTCAGCGGATGCGACCGGGCGTGACGCCCGGCCGTCCGCTGCGGCCGCACGATTCTGCGAGGACGACCTGTCATGAAACCACCGAGCCGCCCAGGCGCCGTGCTGCTCACCGACTACGCCTGGCCCGACGACTCCGTCGAGCGATCGGTCATCGAGGAGGCGGGCCACACCCTGGTGACCGGCCCCGCCGATCCCGCCTCCGCCGAGGAGATCGAGGAGCTGGTGGCCGAGCACCGGCCCGCCGGGATCCTGACCTGCTGGGCCCCCGTCTCCGCCACCGCGATCGGCACGTCGCCCGATCTGCGGATCGTCGCCAGGCTCGGGGTCGGGCTCGACAACATCGCCGTGGACACCGCCACCGAGCGCGGTGTGTGGGTCACCAACGTGCCGGACTACTGCGTCGAGGAAGTCTCCGACCACGCCGTCGGCATGGTGCTGGCCTGGACGCGGGGCCTGGCCGTGTCCGACCGGGAGGTCCGCGCGGGCCGTTGGGACCCAGCCGGCGCCCGGCTGCGCCGACTGTCGACGCTGACCTGCGGCGTCGTCGGATACGGGCGCATCGGACGCGCCACCGTGCGCAAGCTCGGTGCGTTCGGCTGTCAGATCCTGGCCCACGACCCGTACCCGCCGAAGGACGCCCCCGGAGTGGAGATGGTGGGCCTGGAGGAACTGCTGCGCCGCAGCGACGTGGTGATCCTCCATGTGCCGCTCACGCCCGGCACTCACCACATCATCGGCGCTGAGCAGCTGGCGCTGATGCCACCGGGCGGCCTGCTGGTCAACGTCAGCCGGGGCGGCCTGGTGGACACCGACGCGGTCGTCAAGGCGCTGGACGGCGGGCACCTGGACGGAGCCGCCTTCGACGTACTGGAGACCGAACCGCACGTCCCCGCCGGACTGCTGGACCAGCCGGGCGCTCTCCTCACCCCGCACATCGCCTTCTCCTCCGACGCCTCGGTCACGGAACTGCGCCGCCGAGCCGCCGAGGAGGTCGTACGGATCTTGGCAGGCGAGGCGCCGGCCCACGCCTGTAACAGCCCCCTCGGTCTGACCACGGGGTCGGGTGACCGGCGATGAGTTCGACCTCCGCGCAGGTGAACCCGGGCCCCGCGCTGGCCGACTTCTTGACCACCCACAAGCTCGCCGGACCGGGCGAAGCCGCCCGCTGGACCCCGCTGACCGGCGGTGTCTCGTCCGATCTGTGGCGAGTGGACCTGCCGGGACGCTCCCTCTGCGTCAAACGCGCCCTGGCCAAGTTGAAGGTCGCCGCCGACTGGCAGGCACCGGTGTCGCGCAACGCCTACGAATGGGCGTGGATGCGGTTCGCGTCTCGGCACCGCCCGGACAGCGTGCCCGAACTGTTGGCCCACGATCCCGATGCCGGTGTCTTCGCGATGGCGTTTCTGCCGCCCGAGCACTACCCCATGTGGAAGGCGCAGCTGCTGTGCGGCGAGGTGCGGGTGGCGACCGCGGCGGCCGTCGGAGAGCTGCTCGGTACCCTGCACGCGGCGAGCGCGGGCGACGCCGCCCTCGCCGCGGAGTTCGCCACCGACGACAACTTCCACGCGCTGCGCATCGAGCCGTACCTGCTGGCAACCGCTGCCGCGCACCCCGGTCTGAGCGACATCCTCCAGGGCCTTGCCGACCGCACGGCCACGACGCACCTGGCCTTGGTGCACGGCGACGTCAGTCCCAAGAACATCCTCGTCGGACCGTCGGGGCCCGTGCTGCTGGACGCCGAGTGCGCCTGGTACGGCGACCCGGCCTTCGACGTCGCCTTCTGTGTCAACCATCTGCTCCTCAAGAGCCTGGTCGTGCCCGGATGCCGCGCCGACCTCCTGCGGTCCGCCCGGATATTGGCTGAGGAGTACGTCCGATGCGTCGACTGGGAGCCCCGGCCGGCCCTTGAGGCGCGGGCCGCGTCACTGCTGCCGGCGCTGCTGCTCGCACGTGTGGACGGCAAGTCCCCGGTGGAGTACCTCACGGACGACCGGCACCGGTTGTTCGTACGCACGGTGGCATCGGCCCTGCTGCGGGCGCCCGCCCGTACGGTGGCGGACGTCCTGGATGCCTGGGTGACCGCGCTCGATGTCCCGGCCGATCCTGGCAACGGCCGGTCCGACTGACCCAACCGATTCGACGGGGCCGGCGGACCTGGCGGCCCCCGCGGACCCGACCGACCCGACCGACCCGACTGAGGAGAGACGCATGCGCAGAGTCGTCACCGGCCACGACGAGAAGGGCAGGGCGGTCGTCGTCAGCGACGGCCCCGTCCCGCGCAGCCGGGAGTTCACCAGTCTGCCGGGTTGGGTGTCCCGTCTGCCGTGGGCCTCCGAACCGGGCGAGCAGCTCAGCCGGACCGGGGAGGACCCCACGCCGAAGGTCACCAGCCTGCTCCCGGCGCCCGGCGGCACGCGATTCATCGTCCTGACCTTCCCGCCGGAATCCGCGATGGCCGACCCGGCGTTCGACCCCGTCGCCTTCGATCGCGAGCAGCGTGCCGACTCGCCCGGCATCGCCGACCTCATCGAGCCCGACGGTATGCACACGACTCCGACCGTGGACTACGGCATCGTGCTCCAGGGCGAGATCGTGCTCGAACTCGACGACGGCCACTGCACCCACCTCTCGGCAGGGGACATCGTGATCCAGAACGGCACCCGCCACGGCTGGCGCAACCGCAGCGACCAACCGGTCACGATGGCCTTCGTCCTCGTCGGCGCGGAACGCGACGGCTGACGCAGACGACGCGGCAGCCGGTTCACGGCCCCTGGGCTTCGCCGGTCCGTCGCCGGGCGAACAGGGTTGGCGCCACGCGGAGTCACGTGGCTATTCCGTAGCCGTAGCTGCCGTTACTTCGTTGAACCCAGCAGGATGTCACTGTCTGTGAGTCGGCCCGCGGGCAGCCGATCCCGGAGGGGGCTGGCGATCGCCTACAAGCACCGATGCGGGCCGCGCGGGCAAAACGCCCGCACCGTCTCGGCGATCCTGCCGGAGCATGCCTGGGGGATCCGATCTGCTGGCGACGGCGCCCACGGCCTGCGCGAATACGCCTGGGCTCTGGTCCCGATGCCCGGCGGCAGTGGCGACGGCTTCGACGACGCCCTGCTCATCCGCCGCAGCCTCGCCGACGGCGAGCGTGCCTATTACCTCACTCACGCCCCGGCGGGTACTGTACCGGCGGAGATCGTGCGGGCCGCCGGCGCCCGTTGGGCGATCGAGGAGTGCTTCCAGGCCGCGAAGAACGAGGCCGGCCTGGACCACCACCAAGTACGCCACTACCCCGCCTGGTACCGCCACATCACCCTGGCCATGGCCGCCGCCGCTCACCTGGCCGCCGTCCGGGCCACCACCGGTGAAAAGGGGGAGATGGCCGCGACCTGATCCGACTGAGCGTGAACGAGATCCGCCGCCTGTTGAGCAAATTCGCCCACGCCGTCCGGCACGAAGCCGGTCACATCCTGCACTGGTCACGCTGGCGACGACGCCATCAACACCTCGCCCGTCTCAGCCACTACCGCCGCCGAGGCCACCGACCCCCGCAAGTTCCGCCGCAGTAGTAGGACGTGGGTGCGGCCATATTCCGGTGGCGTGCGGGGCGCCGCTCGGACATGATCGCGCGCATGGGCTCAACGGTGACGAACATAGCGATCGACTGTGCGAACGCCTACCAACTGGCGCGGTTCTGGAGCGATGTGACCGGACACTCGCTGGATCCCGAGGACGAACCGGGTGACGACGAGACCGAGATTATGCTGCCCGGCGGCCCGGCCTTGCACTTCAACGAGGTTCCGGAGCCGAAGTCGGCCAAGAACAGGCTCCATCTGTGCCTGCGCCCCGACACATCGCGGGACGCAGAGGTTGAGCGGCTGCTGAGTCTGGGCGCCTCCCTGGTCGCCGATCGCCGCAAACCCGACGGCTGGGGCTGGGTCGTTCTCGCCGACCCCGAGGGCAACGAGTTCTGCATATTGCTGGCCGAATCCGAGCGGGCCGCATTGTCCTCGTGATCTCAGCCCTTGCCCGACCCCAGCGTCAGCCCCGCGATAAGCGCCGCGGTGATCACGAGGACCATGGCCTCTCCGCGGTGTTCACGCCACAGCGGCCCGAGTTCCCTGACGGGGAGCAGCTTGAAGCCCGCATGGATGAGGACACCGGCCAACGCAGCGGTTGGGATCATGCCGAGCGCACCGGGAAGCAGAGCCGCGAACAGCAGCAGCCACACGCCATGCAGGACGCGGGAGACCTTGGTGCGGGCGCCCGCCTGGACGTTGGCGGCGCTGCGGACGATCACCGGGGTCATCGGCAGCGTGCCGAGCAGCCCGCACACGGTGTTGCCCGCGCCCTGGGCCATCAACTCCTTGTCGTAGTCGGTCTTCGGGCCGTCGTGCAGCCGGTCGACCGCAGCCGCGCTGAACAGCGACTCAGCGGAGGCGATCAGCGTGAACGCGACGATGGTGGTCAGAAGGCCGATGTCCGCCAGCTTCCCGAAGTCGCCGAGGGCGGGTGGCTGGATGGCCTGCACCAGGCCGCTGACCTCGACGCGGACGACGGGCAGGTCGAAGGCAACCGTGGACAGGGTGGCCGCACCCACGGCGACGAGCGGGTCGGGCAGCAGGTGTGCCTTGCCCGGCAGCCGCTTCCACAGCGCCATGATCACCACGGTGGCCCAGACTGGCATCCGCTGCTGGACGGACAGGGCCTACTGAGGAGCCGACGCCACCGTCCGTGTCCCCTACCGAGGGCGACCGTGTCCTGGGCCGCGGTTTTCGCGGGCACTTCCGCGACGGGCGTGACGGGCAGTGCTGGGCAATGCCGCGGGGCTCCTCGGCAGGATCGGGGCGGACGCCTGAACCTGGGCGACGGCCGTCGCCGCCCGGCCCTACTCGGCAGAAATCTCGTCTATGCCCTCGATTGCCACGTCCCCGGTACGCGGCTCCACGGAGCAAGACTGTAAGTGAGGAGACACCGCGCAGGCCCGGTCGCGCGGAAGCCACCGTGGCGCACCGGCAGGCGTGGACGGACGCACGCTCAGTCGTGCAGGAGACAGCGATGAACAACGCGCCGCAGATCGGGCGAGTCCTTGGGGTGCCCCTGCGCCTCCACTGGAGCGTGCCCGTGCTGGTGGTCCTCTTCGGCTACAGCCTGGGCGGCCAGACCCTTCCAGCCTGGGCCCCGGGACGTCCCCAGGCCGTCTACACGCTCGGCGGATTCATCGGCGCCCTGCTGCTCCTGCTGAGCCTGCTGGCTCACGAGTCCGCGCACGCCGTCACAGCCCGGCGCAAAGGCATTCCCGTCCACGATGTCACCCTCTGGGCCCTCGGGGGCATGACCAAAATGGGCAGGCCCCCCGCACCCGGCGCAGCCTTCGTCGTGGCCGTGATCGGACCGCTCACCAGCCTGATCATCGGCGGAGCGGCGCTCGGCGCAGGGATCGCACTCGACACGGGACTCGGCTGGAAGGTGCCCGCGGCCGTCCTGGTGTGGCTCGGCTGGACGAACCTCCTGCTGGGAGTGTTCAACCTCCTGCCCGCCGCACCGCTCGACGGCGGCCGGGTGGTGCATGCCGCAGTGTGGTGGCGCACCGGAGACCGGGAGCGGGCCGAACGAGCATCCGGCCGCAGCGGCCAGGTGCTCGGCACGCTGCTGATCGCCCTCGGTTTGATCTCACTTCTGCGCGGCGCGGTGGGCGGTTTGTGGCTGGCGTTCGTCGGCTTCTTCATCCTGATTGCCGCCAACCTCGAGCGGCAGCAGGCCGCTCTGGCCGAAGCCGTGGCCGGGCTGCGGGCCGCCGACGCCATGTCCACCCCCGTGGAGACCGCCCCCGACTGGGTAACGGTGCAGAGCTTCATCGACGGGCCGGCGTTGAATACACGCCACTCGGCGCTGCCGCTGCTCGACTTCGAGGGCCGCCCCAGCGGCCTGCTTCATCTGCCGCAGCTCGCGAAGATCCCCACGGCGCAGCGGGAGACGCTGCGGCTGCGCGACGCGGCGACTCCCCTGTCGCAGTGCAGCACCTGCGCCCCGGTCGACCTCCTGGAAAACACTCTCAGGAATCTCCGACCGGGCGGCGGCGTACGCATTCTCGTTATCGACGGCCAACGCCTCACCGGCATCATCACCGCACGCGACTTCATCCGCCTCGCCCAGCGCCACCGGCTGCGCAGCGGCGGGTCCGGCTGAGGACCGTCCGTGCCGTCCTCGAGTCGGCGCTCCCGCGGCTCCTGCACGGAGAGTGAGATTGTTACCGGGATGTGTGGCGTCCCGTGCCTGGCAGTCTCAACGTGGCCCCACGCGCGACATACGGGTGCCATTGCTGCGACTAGATTGCAGGTCAGAGCCGACACACCGCATGCCTTATGCGGTTGGAGGGTCGGCTACTCGTCGCGCTTCCGCCAAGGCCGTTTCCCCACCTGACGGCGGTCGGCCGCCCGTCTGCTGCCGACGGGCGGCAGTCATCACCATGACCCCGATCAGCGCAGCCACACACAGCCACGCCAGGACTGTCCAGTCCTGCACGGCGCTCACGAAGAGCAGCACCAGCGCCGCAACGAACACACCAGCGTCTACCGCGTCGTTACCCATGGGCCCCTTGGTCCGGGTGCGCACACCGTACCGTCTAGCCTCGCCCGCGCTGCGCCGCGACCGCGCCCGTGTACGTCTCCCGTGTCAGGTCCTCGGGTCCGATGCCCAACTCGGACAGGACCGCGCGGACGTCGCCCAGGGCCGCGGTCACGTCGTCCTCGTCGACGATCGTCTCGACTTCCAGGAACGTCCCATCGATCTCGGGGACCCGCACGAGGGTGGCCAGCATCTGCCGGCCGTGCGCCTCGAAGTCGTAGTTCCGGCACCGCTTCTCGAACGCGATGACCTCGACGTGGCCGAGGCCGCGCAGGATGGCGTGCACCGCCTCGGCGTCCTCGACGCGGGTCTCGTGCTCGGGCTTCGATCCGGAGCGCTCGTCGACGGTCGCGTCCTTGAAGGTGAGCACCGTCCGCGTGCCGTCCGCGCCGTGCACCGTCCGTACGCGCAGCTCCTGGTCGGCCTTCTCCAGCGAGCCGCCCGGCCGGTCGTAGTACGTATCCCGGTACACCTCGACGCGGGCCTCCGCGCGCTCGTCGAGCTGCCGCATGACCGCCTCGGACGAGTACACCCGCGCCTTCAACTCCGCCTCGATCACGAGCGGTTCCCCTCTCCTGGTCAGACCGTGCGCTGCGCGCCGTCGATGACCGCGTCGAACATCCTGCGAAACCCCCTGAACAGGGGCCCGTGCCGGGTCTCTATCACCTTGTACGTCGCGCTCTCGTGACCTTCCCACCCCGCATCGAAGGCACTGACGAACATGGTGGAGTCCGTGCGGATGAGCCGCCAAGTAGGCAGCATGCGGTACCGGTACACCTGAATGTCGCAGGAGTCCGCCAACTCGCGCAGACGCGCCTCGGCCAGCCGCACGCCCCCGGCGAGAGACTCGGCGGACTCCCCGATCTCGGCCGCCCGCCGGGCCAGGACATCGCTGTCGGGGTCGAGGAGCAGCACCCGGATCCGGAGCCCCTTGCCTCCCTGCTCGCGGGGGAGACAGGCGCGCAGGAGGCTGTCGTTCAGCCCGATCAGGCCGAGACCGCGGACGGCCAGGACGTCCAGCTCCTGCGCCTCGCGGGCCTGCTGCTGGATCTCGTCGGCCGCGGAGTTCTGCGCGGCGTACACGCGCACGACTTCCCGGAACGCGGCAAGGTCGAACGCCGTACCGCCGGAACGCTTCTCACGGCTCGCGGCCAGGCCAAGCAGATGCCGGGCGTCGTCGGGCATGAGCAGGCCGTCGGCGATCCGCTCGTACACGTCGAGACGGGACACTTCCCGGCGGCCGTTGATGAGCTCGTTGACGCGGCCCTGCGCCATGCCGACCGCGGCCGCGATACGGGCCTGGCTGACGCCCGCGTACTGCTGCGCGTACCGGAACAGGGGCAGACCTACTGGACGCTGCATGCCACCCTGCGGACCGCGGAGAGCGCATCCCGCTCGGACAACGCAACCATCGTGAAGACGGACGGCTCAGGAATCGCCGAGGTGCGCTTCCTGTACGACAACACCCCGCGCACCGAGTACCGGCAGCGCAGCCCCGCCACTCAGGGGCCTGCAGGCTCTCGGTGACCGGGCGCACCCCCCAGAGCATCACCGGCAGCTACTTCACCGACCGCTTCACGGCCGGGGACATGGACCTCACCCTGGTCGACCGGTCCACCGACCACGGGACCTTCGCCGATGCTCAGACCGCCGACCAGGCGACAGCACAGACCGCCTGACCTTGACCAGCTGCCCAGCTCCATTCCAACACCGGCCGCGTTGGGGGACGCTGTCTCAGCCTGGCATGTCGATGCCGAACTGGTGGAGTAGCCCTTCGGCGAGCTCACGGGCCTCCGCGATGAGAGTTTCATCGTCGGCGAAGGGTGCCAACTCGCCGTGGGCCGGCTGCATGACGAACGGCTGCCGCGCCCACTCAGCAACGTGGGGACGCCCGTAGTCGAGGACCACGGGGGTGAAGCGTGCGTCGGTGTCGTGGGTCTGCAGGACGGCTTGCAGGTCCATCGAGGAGTCGGCGTGCAGGGCCGTGCGGTGCTCGTGGGCGAGGGCAACGGTCTCGAAGACCGCACTGATGAGGTTCCAGGAGGTGACGGGCAGCTCCACTGCCGCGTGGCCTGCGGGTAGAGCATTGTGGGAAAGGTCGACAGCAGTCACGACGGTGCCGTCGTGGTGCAGTTCCAGCAGCACGCCGCGCTGGCGGGTGGCCCGCGCCGGTACGAGGAGGTTCGTGTCCACCCAGCGCCGAAGCCCCTTGCGGGGGTCGTTGTTCAGTAGATTGGGGAAGAGCGGGGGGCCCAGCAGACGCGGCATCTGAGATGCGGCATCGAGCAGCATCCTGGCTCGCGTTGCTCCCTGCTCGATGGCCCATCGCGCTTCCTCCCGTGTCAGCGGCGGCACCATCCGCGGAATGGGCCTGGCAGGGCGGGCTGCGACGACGAGCCACGCGGTCGGGCGAAACTCCGATTCGCCGAGAACGAGATCTGTCGCGTACCGGACGTGCCGTTCCAGGGCGGCCTCCGCCGCGTCCTGGCGCGAGAAGCGTTCCCGGTAGGCGGCCGCGACCTGGTGCTCGGCCATGTAGGCGGTGTCGTCCCGGTGCCGGAAGGGCGCGTTGAACGTCGTCTTGTCCTTGTCCTTCTGCTGCCAGCCGTAGAGGAAGTGCGGTGCGGTCTCGCTGGCGGGGATGTCGACGACCAGGACATCCTTTCCGCTTCCGTCGGTCGCAGGCAACTCGAGGTAGCTGACCCCGCTCACGGTGGGCTGCAGGTGGACACGCAGCCACTGGCCGAGTTGCTTGTCGTCGACGGTGGAGAGGTCGATGCCGACCATGTCGATGGCGTCGCTGACGCCGTAGACGAGCAGCCCGCCACGGGTGTTGGCCATCGCGGCGACGTCCTTGGCGAACTCGTTCCACTCGCCCTTGACCGGTGAGGTGGCCGGGAGGGCCTGCTTCCAGTCCAGGTCGTCGCTCTCACCGAGCTTGCGGCGCACTGCCTCGGCGACCATCTCGTAGGTCACCGGTCCCGGAGGAGAGCCGAGGAACTCGTGCAGCCGTGTCCATGAACGTGCCATCCGGGCAGCCTAGATGGCGGCAACCGGCCATGCCGTCCAGTTCCGGCGAGGAGGACGGCCCCCATAAGGGGCGACGGTCCCGCCGGACGCTGTCCAGCCATCTGAGCAACCCGGTCCGGCATTGCGGAAGTTCGAGGCGGTGGTGGGCACGGTGCGGAGCGCCTCGAGAAGGCGTTCCCTCGACGCCCGGCCTGGTCCAGGTGGCGGTGGAGTGCACCGCCACCTGGACGAGGACTTCTGGGCGTCGTTAGTCGGCTACTTCAGGTTGAGTGCGTCCCCGGCCGACACCTTCAGCGAGGTGGTCGTGGTGCCGGGGAAGTACCAGCGCCAGCTGCCTGCAGAGGTGACGGTCACGTTGGTGGTCAACTTTCCGGCGTCGCCCGTCGTCACGGTCTTGACCGTGTTGTAGTGGGCGGCGCCCTTCTTCCTGAACTGGAGCTTGACCTGCTGTCCGGTGAACCCGTGGTACTTCAGGTCCTCCCAGTTGGCCCGCGACAGCTTGCCGGTGACGGTCACTTTGGCGCCCTTGGCGACCTTCTCGGGTGCGATCACCGTGGTGAGCTGGGCAGCCCGCTTGACCTTGTACTCGGCGATGTCGTCGGAGATCCAGTAGTCCCCGTCGTTCGCCTTGACGGTGGCGTCGACTCGCCAGACACCGGCGACCCTGTTGGTGTCGATGTCGTCGCTGTCGGCGATCCAGGCGGGGTCGATGGTCATCGTGGCCCGGCACACCGAAGTGGTCGCGCTCTTCTTCGTGCAGGACGAGTCGCCGCTCCAGGTTGCGAAGGTGTAGGCGTTCGTCTTGTTGAAGGTGAAGACATCCGTGAGCTTCTTCACCCCCGAGTTGTCCTTGATGGTGATGTCGATCGGGTAGCGGATCGTCTTCGCCGTGCCCACGATGACGTTGCCGCCGCCGTTGACGACGGTCTTCACCACCCGGATGTCGCCCCGCCCCTCCGCGTGCGCTCCGGTCGCCGTCGTCAGCACCAGGGCCGCCGCCCCGCCGGCCGCGGCCCAGGCCGTTCTGCCTCTCATGATCCTCCCCTTGTCGTGCGCGTGCCAGGAGAGACTATGTGATCAAGGACCTTCCACGGTGTTCGGTTTCCGGGCCGTGGCCGGCTTCCTCACGACGTCGCCGCTCGGCGGCAAAACGCTTGTCCTTGCGCCGAACCCGCCCACCCAAGGCCTCTGGCTCAGCGGCGCGGAGCAGCAGCTGCTGCTCCGCGGGGGTCGAATGTTCATGGCCCGCGTCCGCCGCCTTGATGCAGCAATCCAGGGCCTGGGCGTGGACTTGGCCGCGCCTCAACTCGCCGGCCTTTCCTGCATCGCTCCGCCCCGGGCCGGGAAGCCCTTGCGGAGGACGCCTGGGACGCGGTGTACGCATCTCCCGCTACGAGAACGTCGCCATCGTCCCCGCCGACCCCATCCCCGATCACGTCAAGAACGGCCAGTTCGAGATCAGCGGAACCGTCAAAACCGGCGCCGACGAACGCGAACGCGGCACCCGCCGCGCCGCACCCCTGCGCATCGACGGAAGCCGCGGAGACTGGAGCGACATCGAGACGCTCTGGCTGGCCGGCGACCTGCGCGACGACGACTTCGAGGACCGCTTCATCGACGACGTCATTGTCGCCGACATCGGCGAAGGCACCGACGGCTGGGAATTCAACGGCGACTCCTACGCTGTTGAGCTCAGGTGACCTGCCGCCGAGCATGAAGCCCCCGATCTGGGGACACGGCCGGGGGCTTCATGGGGACTGGGATCTACCGGTACCAGTACTTGACGCCCCGGTGGTGCGAGCAGGTGCCGCGGGCGTGGGCGCTGTAGGACCTGCTGTCCTTGCACTTCGCCGTGGCCCCGCGCGGATGCGGCGAGTTGGCCTTGCAGACGCCTGTGGTGTGCCGGGCGCACGTCGCCGCTGCTGCGTCGGTCGCCACCGCGACCGGGGCAACGAGCGCGGCCGCCAGTACGGCTGCCGCAACTGCGCTCCGCAATGTGGTCAGCCTCAGAGCTTCCCCCTCCTGTGGATTCGGAGAGGCGATCATGGGCCTGGCTGCCAGGAAGAGGCGGCCGGCCGGGTGAGCGATCACCAGGCTGTGAAGGTTGCGGCCCGGTCGTAGCCGCACATTCGAGTCGTGCGCATATGTGCGCCTGCACGGATGGCGATCGGGCGCTGTATTGCTCGGGCTTCGGCGTCCGTGACATGAGCGCGGCGGCCGCGTCCGGGACGCTGGTAGTGCCGTCGATCACCGCGGCGACGACCCCGGTGATCGGATCAGCTGTCGAGTGATCAGCGGAGCGAGCTTCTGGAGCTGTTGGGGGGCGATGGCTGCAGCGGAGACGGATCCGGCTCGGCGGGAGTTCCTGGAAGGGTTCCCGGGGGGCTTTGGACTCGTTGAGGATCCGGCTCTGCTTCACGAGTAGAGCCGGACGTGCCTGCGGAGCAGAGCGAAGCTGGCCCGGCCGAACATCTGGTGCTTGAGCATCTTGATCCGGTTGATGTGTCGTTCGACGACGCCGGGGTCCCAGGGGAGGGTGAGGCCGGCGACGACGGCGTCGAGGTCGCGTTCGAGGTGGGATGCGAAGCGGTGCAGGCTGGGCAGGTCATCGTCATGAACTGGGCGATCCAGGCCGGTAGACGTTCTGACTGCCTGCCGGAAGGTACGGGGACGGGACGGGTTCGGCGGCGAGCGCCAGCCGCTGCTCCGGCTCCGCCTCAAACATCCCGAGATCGCGATCGCCTGGGCTGACTCCGTCAAGAAGAACTGCACCCCCGCCAGGGCTGCACTGCTCGGCCGCTGGGTGAGGCTCCGCTCAGGAGCAGTTCCACTGGCGTGCCAGGGCGACGGGCGCGAACCGCGAGCAATCATCGGTGGCCGGATAAGCGTCGGAGCCTACGAACCACCACCCGGTGCTGGGGGTGAACCGGAAGAACTGCAGGCCCGAGCCCTCGTCCTGGAGTTGGACCCGGTCGTCGCCTGTCGCGCCGGCACCAGCTTCGAAGCGGACGGCTGCATATAGCGTGGTGCCGCAGCTGCCGTAGTAGAAGTTGCCGGGCTTCGGCTGGATGTGGCTGACCCTCTTGGCGTGCTCCCAGGTTTGGGTCACTGCAGACTTCACGTCAGCGTGGACCGCCAGGTTCTTACACGTGGCAGGGGCAGCGGCGGCGCTCGGCGTTGCCGTCGGCCGGGAGACGCCGGCCATCGCTTTGGCGGTGGGGGCCGGAGAGGTGCTCGCCACCGCGGTCGGGCTGACGGATGCCGTCACCGCCTGCGAGTCCGGCGGTGTGGGCGAGGCCGAGGACGTTGCGGATCCCGACGCACTCCGGGCAGCCGTAGCCGCGGCGCTCGCACTCGCTGCCGAGCCGGAACCGTCGTTGCAGGCCGCCAGGCCCAAACAGGCTGCGAGTGCCAGTGCGGCGGTGGCCACGGCCCGTCCGTAGTCGAAGGTCATGAGTCCCCCACTCCCGACGCGATCTCTCGCGCTCCCGCTTCTCGCCGCAGACTATAGCCCCGGGCCTCGCCCACGGTTCGCCTCGGACCGCATGAGGACGTGCCTCACGTGTCTCAACGACCGAGACCATCGCTGAACTGCGCAGATATACGGCGACCACTAGATATCGGCGACTCTCCGGCGGCATCAACAGTCTTGCGCTGCCCACGACGTCGTGTACGCAGCGTCACGCTCCACACAACGAGAGCCAGATCCGGTTCTCGTGAACAAAACCAGCCCGAGAGGAGAACGGCATCTTCCTGCAGTGAGTGCGGGACGCCCTGGGGGACGCCGCCGGTGCTCAGGCTCGCCTGGCGGCTACCAAGTTGGCTCGGGCCGGTGTAGTGGGGGACGGGTATGCGCGGCGGAGGTCGGCGAGGAGCTCCTCGATTAGTGCCTCCTCGTAGGCGGGTCGGCCGGATGCGCGCATGGCGGCGGCGAGCGCGGGGTCCCACGGGGTCTCGCCGAGACAGGCGGCGTCCAGGACGCCTGGTTCGAAGGGTGCTGGGTGCAGGCTGGCGGTGTAGTTGGCGGCTGTCATGCGCCACACCACGGCTTGGGGGACGGTGGCGAGGACGGCGCGTACGCGAGCGAGGCCCGCGCTGGGTTCGGGGACCAGCGCGGCGAACCCACCGGCGCGGTCGTGGCGGGTCCAGCGGTCCAGGGTGCCCCGGGCCACCCTGACCTGCCGCGCGAACGGGTCGGTATGTTCCTGTGCTGCCACCTCGCGGGCCAGGCGGCCGCGTTCACGGGTGGTCAGATCCTGGTCCAGCAGGTCCTGGATCAGGGAATAGCGGAACAGGCCGATCTGCCGGGCCTTCTCCGTCCGGCGGGGCCGGATTCGCCCGCCAGTTGAGGGTTCGGACCGCTCCTCCCCGTCAAGGGCGCCTACGGCGTCATGTATCCGCTCTGACCGCCGGTACGGCGTGGCATTGCCGTTCTACCGCTCGGCGGTGCCGTCCTCACCGTCAATCTCGTAGATTCGCCCTTGAAGTCGTTCACCGGCCCAGTCCAGCCCGACGCCCAGGTCAAACCAGTGCCGATCCTTGCGGACTTGGGGCGGTGAGAGGTTCACCGCCGCCCAGGAGAACACCCCCAGGAGGATGGAACGCCCGTGCTGCGTTGTGCGCACGGACAACGCAAACGGCGCGGCGAG
>NZ_JAGXJM010000199.1:0-336 GCF_019091445.1 Streptomyces sp. GbtcB7 | reverse complement strand
ACTCGCGCCGTAAGGCGACACCCGCACGTTCGGCAAGCGCTCGGCTTCGGCCGGGCGCTCGTCGTATCGTGGCTGATTCCCCGACGGAAGGATCAGCTGCATGTGGGATGGATGGATGGACTTCGCGATCGCGACCCTCGTCCGGATCGCGGTCGGGATCGTCGTCGCCGCCGCCGCGACGATCGTGCTGGCGATCGTTGCGCGCCGCCGCCGGTGGGCGGGGGTTCTGAGCCGGCAGTCCCGGGCACCGTTCCGGATGCTGCTGCTCGTCGTCGCCCTCTGGGCCGCCGTGCGTGCGGCGTTCCCCGATGACACGTGGCGCGGCATCCTGGATCA
>NZ_JAGXJM010000198.1:0-336 GCF_019091445.1 Streptomyces sp. GbtcB7 | reverse complement strand
TCTGAGCCCTGGCCCACATCCGTCGTGGTGGCGCCGAGGCCGAGCAATCTGGTCACCTCGTCCTCGGTGCTGCCGTCGATCGGGCTGACGTCGAGGTGAAGCCGGTTCTTCACGGTCTTGCCCTCGGGTACCTGGATGAACACCAGGGTGGGCGGCATCTGGCGGGCCCGAACATCCTCGACGGTCGGAACCCAGGAGCCGATCTCGACCTTGCCCTCGCTCCGGTCGATCACCTTGAAGTCCAGGACCTCGCACCAGAAGGCCGCGAGCCTCTCCGGATCGTGGCAGTCAACGGCCAACTCGGTGAACCTACTTGTCATGACTCTCCCAGATAGT
>NZ_JAGXJM010000197.1:0-337 GCF_019091445.1 Streptomyces sp. GbtcB7 | reverse complement strand
CCACCAACTCGGGCGGGAACACGGTCTTCGGGACCGCGTGCAGCCCGCCATAAACGCGGGCGCCGGGGTCGGCGGGCCCGTGTCGGCCCGGTTGCGCTGTGCGCGGACGAGCAGCGGGTCGGCATCGTCGCGGCGTGGCGCGCGCAGTGACGGGCGTGCTGCTCGTGTGGAGCACCCGCGTCTTCGTCGACAGCCCCGCGGCCGGCGTCCTCGCGAGTCCTGACCGGCCTCGCGTACGCAGATGCAACAGATCTGGCGCGACACGCCGCTCCGCCGGGGCGGGCGTCGGCGTGTCGGGCCGGATCCCTTGCATTCGTGAACGGGTCAGAGGTCCTCG
>NZ_JAGXJM010000196.1:0-338 GCF_019091445.1 Streptomyces sp. GbtcB7 | reverse complement strand
AGGCCTTCGACGAAGCCGGCGAGTCCGCCTCGTTCGACTTCGGCGCCGACTGAGCCTCAGCCCCGCGGCGGGCGGTACGCGACCCGGGTGTGGATCTCGCCCGGGTCGCGGACGAGCCACGTCCCGCTGCGCCGCGCGAGCGCGATCGGCTCGTCGGCCCGCGGCCGGCGGGCACGGCAAGTTCGCCCCCGCCACGACGACGCGTCCCGCCCCGAGCCCGACGTCGACGACGCAGGGCGCTATCGCCGGTAAACGGTGACATCACGCGCCCGCTGTGGGTTGGCTGAATTATCTTGCACACATGTGTGTAGGATAATTACACTGACTTCGTGACCGAC
>NZ_JAGXJM010000195.1:0-339 GCF_019091445.1 Streptomyces sp. GbtcB7 | reverse complement strand
CGTGGTGGAACGGGAGTTGGCGAGGGCGGTGCAGGGGCGGTTTCACGTGGGGCCGCTTCTCTTCCATCTCGCCGGTATCCCCAGCTACCTCCTCGTAGCCGAGCTCGCCGTCAACCGTGTCCTGCGCGGCGACCTGCCCCGAGCCGCCGCCAACCCGGCGAAACTCCGCATCTCCGCCTCCGCTCCCTGGCACGGCCCCGCCCGCGCCACCCTCGCCTACGCCAAGGCCAACCACGCTCCCGCCGGTCGTCTCACGGAGGTCGCGGGAGCGCAGGCGCCCGCCGCCCTGCACACCGGTCACGCGGTGCTGGCGGCGCGTGGGGAGTGGGTGACGAACGA
>NZ_JAGXJM010000194.1:0-342 GCF_019091445.1 Streptomyces sp. GbtcB7 | reverse complement strand
GGGTCGTCGGCGGTCCAGTGGACACCGCGTACGCCGATCGGGCCGTCGGACATGACGAGGGACTTGTGGCCGATCTCGGGCAGCGCGGGCAGCGACCACATGTCCTGCCCGGCGCGCAGCCTCGTCTTCGCGTCCAGGTCCAGCTTGCCGAGGGCCGCCTCCACGTCCGCCTCGCGGGCCTCGTCGGCCGGTGTGCGCGTTCCCGCCATCGCGGTGCCTCCTCATTGAGTCCGTGAATCCGCGAATCCGTGAGCCCGGGAGTCCGTGAGCCCTTGAATCCGCTCTGCGCGTCCATCCTGCATCCGATCCCTGTAGAGCAGTAGGTTTCGTTATTACTTCGTT
>NZ_JAGXJM010000193.1:0-342 GCF_019091445.1 Streptomyces sp. GbtcB7 | reverse complement strand
GTCCGCCGTGACTTCACCGCGACCGGACCGAACCGGCTGTGGCTCACCGATATCACCGAACACGCCACCAGCGAAGGCAAGTTGTATCTCTGCGCGATCAAGGACGTCTTCAGCAAGAGGATCGTCGGGTACTCGATCGACACGCGGATGAAGTCCCGCCTGGCCGTCACAGCCCTGAACAACGCTGTTGCCCGGCGTGGACGCGTCACCGGGTGCATTCTGCACAGTGATCGCGGATCGCAGTTTCGGTCACGGAAGTTCGTCTGGGCGCTCGATCGGCACCGGATCGTCGGCTCGATAGGGAGGGTCGGGGCGGCAGGCGACAACGCGGCCATGGAGTCC
>NZ_JAGXJM010000192.1:0-343 GCF_019091445.1 Streptomyces sp. GbtcB7 | reverse complement strand
CGTAGCCGGCTTCCTTGAGGATCGCCTTGGAGGAGGAGTACAGCTCCGCCACCTGGTCGTCCGACAGGAACGGCGCGGGGGCCTCCTCCACCAGTTTCTGGTGGCGGCGCTGGAGGGAGCAGTCGCGGGTGGAGACGACGACGACGTTGCCGTGGGTGTCGGCCAGGCACTGGGTCTCGACGTGGCGGGGCTTGTCGAGGTAGCGCTCGACGAAGCACTCGCCGCGGCCGAACGCGGCCACCGCCTCACGCACGGCGGAGTCGTACAGCTCGGGGACCTCTTCGAGGGTGCGGGCGACCTTCAGGCCGCGTCCGCCGCCGCCGAAGGCGGCCTTGATCGCGAT
>NZ_JAGXJM010000191.1:0-344 GCF_019091445.1 Streptomyces sp. GbtcB7 | reverse complement strand
GGGGCGAAGGCCGGGTCCTGGACCACCGCGCGGTGGAACGGGATGGCGGTCGCCATGCCCTCGACCTGGAACTCCTCCAGCGCGCGGGCGGCGCGCTGGAGCGCCTGCTCGCGGGTGGCGCCGGTGACGATCAGCTTCGCGAGCAGGGAGTCCCAGGCCGGGCCGATGACACTGCCGGACTCGACGCCCGCGTCCAGGCGGACGCCCGGACCCGACGGCGGGGCGAACAGCGTCACCGTGCCGGGGGCGGGCAGGAAGCCCCGGCCGGGGTCTTCGCCGTTGATGCGGAACTCGAAGGAGTGGCCGCGCAGGGCGGGGTCGCCGTAGCCGAGTTCCTCGCCGTC
>NZ_JAGXJM010000190.1:0-345 GCF_019091445.1 Streptomyces sp. GbtcB7 | reverse complement strand
GAGTTCGACGAGCTGGCCGCGGCGAGCGTCGGCGGTTAGTCGGGTTCGTGGCGAGGACCTCACCCGCTCCAGTGTGCCAGCGACTTGCATCTGTCTTCTTGCTTCCATACACTCACACTACCTACAGTGGTGTAGATAAGAAAACATCAGACATCAGCGACGATGAAGGAACCCGATGACGTTCAACATCCCCGACCCTGAACCACCCATTACGCAGCCTGTTGCGGGGGTGGAACCCGCTCCTCGGACGTCACCCATCTACGTCGATAAGCGTCCGCTGCGCCGATACATCCTCTGGTTCACGGTCGCCACCGCCGCCTTCACCACCATCTGGGGTTCGACCAC